>JAFDKD010000972.1 GCA_019307165.1 Deltaproteobacteria bacterium
GGCAGGTGTGTGAGTAGAACTTGACGATGCCTTCCTCCCCGCCCCAGAGTTCCTGCATGCCGGTCAGACTTTCGAAGACGAAGCGCACATCGCCTTCAAGGGCGCCGTGGACCCCATAAATGGCTTCGGTGACCTTGGCCACCTGCCCGGGTTCGTCCACGCGCAGTATCCGGCAAGGCAGTTTCTCTTCATCATTCTCGTAGAAATTCAGAAAGACCTCGGAACCCTCTCCTTTGCCGAACGTGAAACAGTCCAGTATGATGAGAGAATCGTTTTGGGCCAATGTCCCCAGCTTGTCCAGGAGATTATTGGGTGACCTGTCGAATGATACGTAGATGAGTGGCCTTTTTTCCCGCTGTGACGCCCGCATGAAATTCATGCAGAAGACGGAGGCCAGGCTTCCGGCGTCGTCGTACCAGACCACGTTGTCCCCAACATAAAGACCATTCAACATTCGGTCCAGTTCATCGACCCCGGAACTTATAGATAGCCTGTTCGCCGTCACGGACTTCCCTCCTTGCCAAGGCCCCGAATACCCGGATAGACACCGAAGATCCAGACAGCATATGCCACAAACACCATGCACGTCAAATCGTGTTTCGGCAATAAAAAAAACCATCCCGATGATTAAAATGTTAAGTCTTGCTAATAAAATGTGGGTAAAATGCGATGATATATTAGTTTAAATAATAAAATGGCCTTTGATATCCTTCCCCTTTATATATAAGAAATTTGAATATTGTTAATGAAAGAGTCAGGTCTCGGCACCTGTAAATTGGCCATTGGATTTTTGGTTTGACTAATTCGTCGGTTTATTTTATGAAACACCCTTAAGACGTTCTTTATCGAACCCACCCGTATGGTACATGATCGGGCGAATCCGGTTTTTTGCCCGGCAGATCATGACTGCTAACCGTTTATCACAGAAAAACAGAAAGGAGGGAAAGGCGGCACCAGAGGCAGTGGTTGCATTGAGGCGCACCGACTATCGATGGATGCTCAACCCGAGAGGTGCTTTCGAGAGATGAGGTGGAGCGGATCGAACGGTGTGGAACCATTGAAACAAGGAGGAAGAGCGTGATGAAACGTTTTTTGGGTATCGTTGTAATGGCCGTGCTGGCGGCGGTGATGGTGTTTCCGCCGGCGGCGATGGCCGAAGAGGACACGGGGCCTTTTGCGCTGAGCAATTTCAGCGCCTCGGCACTGATTGGAACGGACTACGTATTCCGTGGGCTTTCCCAGACTTCCGAAAATCCCACGATTCAGGGTTCGCTCGACTATGCCCATCCATGCGGATTCTACCTGGGGGCATGGGGGTCCAATGTGTACAAGGATGTATCGGATGGCGGCATCGAGCTTGACTACTATGCCGGGTGGGGCAAGTCGTGGGGCGGCTTCGGCCTGGATCACTTAATGGGGCCGATGTTCCGAATCCGAACTTTTTTGAGACCCACCTGGGGCTGAGCTACACCATAGAGGGCGGCGCGGTGGTGCCCACGTTTGGTGTGGGATGGAACTGGAGCCCGGACTTTTACGGCGAAGACGGAAAGAGTAATTATCTCAACTTCTCGGTTGGGCTGGGCCTTCCCTACAATTTCAGCGTCAGCGGCGATGCCGGCTACCAGGATGTGAAAGGGGACAAGCTGACGGGCAACGGCGGCGGCCTGGACGGCAAGAACGGCTATGACTACTGGAACTGGCGCATCGGGGTGGGCTACAGCGTATTGGGGTTCGACCTGGACTTGAGCTACCACGATACCAACGAAGAGGAGTTTCTGGGCGTGGACAATGCCGACAAGCGTGTCGTCTTCTCCATCTCCAGGACCTTCTAAATAATGCTGGCGAGGCTTCGCCTCCATTCCCATATCGGATAGGGGACGGGGGCAAGGCCGAGCCTGGTTTCCATCCGCAACAGGAACACCAAGAGTAAGAAATTAGCTGCACTAATAAAATAAATATATTATGTCGAAATTATAGTAATACTGAATATTCTTGGAATGGTTGTTTTTACAGTTACCAATTTTTTTCGATTAATGTACTTTCATCCCATTTTTGCATTTTAAGGCTTGACACGTTGGCGTAAGCAGCACTAATATTTGGTCGCCTGTTTAAAGAATGCATTTTCGGCCGATGGCCCTCGGGGAAGCATGCCCTGTAGCGCCGGGCGCCTCCAGGGGGAATGCAGACCCCGATGAAATATCTTCAATTGCCGGAACTTCAGATACCATTCGTATCGCACATGCCCCGCCGCATTCGGGACAAGTTTGACGCCGTTACTTCGTCGTTTTATCCGGAAAGCTTTGCATCCGACCACGGGATTGGAATCCTTAACTCTAGGCACTCTAGTCACTTTAGATCACTTTAGTCACTTTTTCTACTTTCCACCCTTTAACACAACACAATAAATGGAAGGAGGAGAGATGGGCGTTTACGCGAAGAAAGGCGAGAGCAGGAAGGAAATCCGAAAGCGGCTTGAAGCGGCGGGTGTGGAGTTTCTGTGGGCGCAGTTTGTGGACATCCACGGTGCGGCCAAGGTGAAGCAGGTTCCCATGGCCGCCTTTGACGACATCATCGACGACGGCGCGGGTTTTGCGGGGGGCGCGGTGTGGGGCGTGAACCAGGGCCCTCACAGCCATGACATCATGGCGCGGGCCGACGTGAGCACCTTCAAGCAGCTGCCGTGGCAGCCCAACACGGCGATGGTTCAGAGCAACCTGTACGTGGACGAGAAACCGTACCCGTCGTGCGCGCGGACGAACCTGCTTCGGGTGACCAGGCTTTTTAAGAAGGCGGGCTACGTGTTCAACGGGGGGTGGGAGCCGGAGCATTTCCTGGTGCTGCAGAACGAGGACGGCAGCATCCGGGGTTGGGACCCGCTGGGGATCGACAACCTGAGCAAGCCCTGCTACGACGTTCGGGGCATATCC
>JAFDKD010000314.1 GCA_019307165.1 Deltaproteobacteria bacterium
AAAACTATCCATATCCGAAAATCATCCAAGGCGGAAGCGCCACACCAGGCCATCTATGATGCATTGAATTTATCCTATCAACCTGGGAGAAGAGTAAAAACAATCTTGTAGTTGATTCGAATCTGTAGTGTCAAAAAACGATTTGCCGGTTAGCTAAACAACTGATATTGCACATTTATTTTTTAAGGGGCATGAACTTCGGTTAAGGTGAAGGTTTCACCTTCGCAAATGCGAGAGGTTGAAAACCCCTGAACAGTAAGGCTCCCTGTGCCTGAGTCGGCCCAAACTCCTCCCGGAAACGCGAATGCGGCCGCAGCGAAAAAGGCCCCCACTGCGCAACAAAAAAACATCTTTCCCCATTTCCTCCTTATTTCCATGACTTCCCCCCTTTTTCCTCCGAGAGTTTCATCCCCTGACAAGCAATCCCTTTATCATCTTCGGGCATGGCCGTTTCACGGCGCCTCATACCTTGGAACGGTGACGCCCGTTTATCCCCTCAAAATTTTCAGGTTGCGGAAAGAAAAGGGACGGCAAAAGGATTTCCCCGCATCCTCCGCCGCGAGTTCCCAAAAGACCGAGCCGCCACCAATATGATTTAAGATTGAGATATGGTCGTCAGGCAGCCCGGTTGTCCCGCTTTTCAACGGGACCCGCGGTTTTTCGTAACCGCCTCGCGGCGGGCTTGCCTGTCTTTGATTTGGTTAAATTAAAAAAGGATAGTATAAATCAATAAATAATAATATAGGATAATAAATTATATATCGCTAAATCTTTATGTGTCAACAAAAAAAGGGCATCCGAAAAAAGGATACCCTTTTTTATTCTGTATTTCCGGGGTAATGGGTGTTCGGAATTACGCCTCCAGTTTCGAGCTCAGTTCAGCGGACACCTCCTTGACGCCGGGCCTTCCGTCCAGATCGACGATCTTGGGAACGCCCCCGCTCTTCTCGGAAATCTTTTTGTAATAGATGCATCCGGCCAAGGTGCCCGTGTCCGTGTCGTAGTAGATGCCGTGCCGCTGGTTGATGGCCGCCTCGTCCTGGTCGTCGGAGCGGGTCTTCAACTCGCCGCCGCACACCCGGCACTTGTCGCCGTCGGGCTTGATGGCGTCGATGTAGATGTTATTGGGGTGGTTGTTGTCATTGACACACAGGCGGCGGCCCATGATGCGGTTCTTGGCGATCTCCCGATCCAGGATCATTTCGATGACGACATCGACGGCGATCCCTTCCTCTTTCAGGGCCTTGTCCAGGGCTTCGGCCTGGGTGAGGTTGCGGGGAAACCCGTCCAGGAGCCAGCCGTTCTTGCAGTCGTCCTGTTTGAGCCGGTCCAGGATCATGGGGATGGTGATGCTGTCGGGCACCAGTTCGCCCCGATCGATGTATCCCTTGGCCTCGTTGCCGAGGTCCGTGCCCCGGGAGATGTTGTCTCTGAAGATCACGCCCGTTTCGATGTGGGGGATGCCGTACTTCTCCTTGATAATGGCGCCCTGGGTGCCTTTGCCGCTCCCATTGGGACCGAAAAACAGTAGTTTCATTTTTTTCTCTCCTTTGATTTGGTATTTTCCTGCGGTCGTTCTCCGTTGCGATTAGCACGGACAGGCGCAAAGTAGTAAATATAGTCAGGCAATGTCAACCTGATCACCTCCTGATCACCGACAAGATATCATCTGTGGCGTTGCCGTCGATCGCTCCTCCCCCGGCCTTCGCCGGGGCAGGCTCTGCGGCGTATTACTCATACGCCTCATATGAAACTTCATAGGGTTCAGGGTTCAAAGGTTCAAAGGTTCAGGGTTATGAGTTATGAGTTGCGAGTTACAGGTTGCGCGGAGGTTGATTTTCTCTCGCAAAGAACGCAAAGGTCGCCAAGACAAGGGCATTCGTTGTCGTGCTCGCCCAAAAAACGGCGGGATCACCGATCCGCGCCCCCTCTTGTCGTCCCCGCATGAATTCGGCGGGGACCCAGCAATCATATCAAATCAAAATACAAATCCTTCCATTCAGGTTCTCTGGATTCCCCTTCGGCCGTGAGCTCAGGGCCGAACGGCCGCCAAATTCATGCGGGAATGACAGGTTGATTCCCCGCCGTCCTTGTGCGGGCGCACCTTTTTTTTCTGACACCTGAAACCTGACACCAGCTTGTCGGAGCGGAGCGGAGATCCCGCCGGTGTTGGGCGGGACCCCGCTTCGTGTGACTTGACTGACGCAGATTGAAAACATATTTCCAGACAGGATTCACAGGATTAGCAGGATATACAAGATAGTGTTTTCGATTTCCGGATGAAATCGAAAACCATTTATCCGCCTTGGAACCGGCTGGCAATTCCGTTCAACGGAGGCAGGGGGAATATTTCCGTCGGTTGATATGATATGTCCACCTCGGAGTAGACAACTAATTTTTCTCGCAGCAGGCGATGAATATTTGCCCCTTTCTTCCGGAAAGGGGCAAATTATTTTGTTTCATCCTGTTCATCCTGTCTGAAATTTCTTTCCACCTTTTTCTCTTGTGAAGCTTGATGAAAACGGAAATCCAAAATCGAAAATACGATACGTCAGTCGTTTCCAAGGAACATGTCCATGAGACGGTGCCCCTGCTCCAGCAGGAGCCCTGATGCCATGGCCGCGGATTCGGTGAAGCCGGGCGCCGATTTCCCGGCGGCCAGTTCGGCCCGGGACGCCCACGCAAATGGGGTAGGCTCGTCGGTGTGGGTCCTTACGGGTATGGGCGTCAAGTGATCGCCGGCCACCATGATCCGAAAATCGTCAAAGCGCGAAAGCCCCTCCATTACGGCGCCCACAACGAGTTCGTCAAAGGCCTCGATAGCCTGAATTTTCTCCTCGATGTTGCCGCTGTGGCTCGCTTCGTCCGGCGCCTCCACATGAACGAACATGAAATCGAGGCGTTCGAGACTTTCCAGGGCCCTCCGGGCTTTGCCTGCGTAGTTGGTGTCCAGGTATCCGGTGGCCCCTTCCACATGAATCGGTTCCAGGCCGCAGGAGACCCCGATGCCTTTCAGCAGGTCCACGGCCGAGATAACGCCCCCTTTGAGACCATACTTCTCCTCAAAGGCCGAAAGGGCCGGCTTCCTGCCCTGCCCCCAGGGCCAGATGGAATTGGCCGCCATCCTGCCGGCCCGCGCCCGCTCTCTATTGACGGGATGATCTTCCAGAATGTCCCACGACAGGCGGATGAATCCGGGCACGGGATTGTCCTCGTCCGAGTTCAGATAAGGCCCCATGTCCCGATCCAGCACATCGTGGGGCGGTATGGTATGAAGCGCCGTTTTCCCCCGGGGCCACACCATGAGGTGGCGGTAGGCCACTCCCGGATAGATGCGGATGCCCGGCAGGTGCATCTCCCGGCTGAGGGTGTCGACAATGGCACGGCCTTCCTCGGTTGTGATATCCCCCGAACTATGGCTTTTCATGATGATTTCCCGGTTCGATCGACGGTCCAGCGTCACCAGGTTCATGCGAAATGCCACGTCGTCCGGCGCCAGCGCCACGCCCATGCTGGCCGCCTCAAACGGCCCCCTGCCCGTGTGGTAGACGGCCGGGTCGTAGCCCAGGAGCGAGAGATTGGCCACGTCGCTTCCCGGATCCATTCCTTTGGGGATGGTCTTTGCCGCGCCGATGCGGCAGGCCGCGATGCGGTCCATGTTGGGCGTCCGTGATACTTCCAGGGGCGTTTTGCCTTCCAGTTCGGGCAAGGCGTAATCGCCCATGCCGTCGCCCACCAGGAGAATGTACTTGGTGTTCGCATCTTGTCGCGGCATGGGCTCAGTTTCCCTCCTCTACCCGCATGGTGATGGTCTCGTCGGTCAGGACATCGAGCCCGGCCAGGAGGGAAATGGCATCCCGCACATCCCGCTCCCGGGCTTCGTGCGTCAGCATCACGATGGGTACGGATCCCTTGGACCGTCCTTTCTGAATCACTGAGGATATGCTGATGCGGCGGTCTCCCAGTATCCCGGCGATCTTGGACAGGACGCCCGGCTCGTCCTTGGCGGAAAACCTGAAGTAATAGGCGCTGACGAGTTCTTCCACGGGTTGAATCGCCACGGGCGCCGGCGATGGCCGAACGTGGGCCAGGGGGGGGATCAGGTTTTTAACTCCCATGCGGATCTGCCGCGCCAGGTCCATGATGTCGGATGCCACCGCGCTGCCCGTGGGCCGCCTCCCCGCACCCAGGCCGTAGTAAAGGTTCGGTCCCACAAAATCGCCTTCGAGATAGATGGCGTTGTAGGCCTCATTGACATTGGCCAGGATGTGATTCACGGGAATCATGGCCGGATGCACCCTGACCTGAATGCCGTCCCCTGTATTTTTTGCAATGGCCAGCAGCTTTACCCGGTAGCCGAATTCGCCAGCGAAGCGGATGTCGTCGGGCGTCAGCTTCGTGATCCCTTCCTGGAGTATGTCGTTAAAAGGCACGGGGGAACCGAATGCGATGGAGACCAGGATGGCCAGCTTGTGGGCCGCGTCCGTCCCTTCCACGTCCAGGTCGGGCGGGTCTTCGGCAAAACCCAGGCGCACGGCGTCTTCCACCGCCAGGTCGTAAGGGAGGCCGTCCCGGGTCATGCGGGTCAGGATGTAGTTGCTGGTCCCGTTCAGTATCCCCATGATGGTTTCGATACGGTTGGCGAAAAGCCCGCCCCTGAGGGCGCCGATAATCGGGATGCCGCCTCCCACGCTGGCTTCAAAGGCCAGACTTACGCCTGCGTTTTCGGCGGCCTTGTAGATGTCCCCGCCGTGTTCCGCCAGCAGGGCCTTGTTTGCGGTGACCACGTGCTTTCCGTTTTCCATGGCCTTCAGGATGTATTCCCCGGCCTTGGCCACGCCGCCGATGAGTTCCACCACGATGTCAATGTCCGGATCGTCCAGCACCTCCTCGGCATC
>JAFDKD010000315.1 GCA_019307165.1 Deltaproteobacteria bacterium
CCGGGGCCCATGACGGCTTCGATGAAATCCCCCTGTTCTCCCTGGTTCCCCAGGTGGCGGATGCATTATCCGTTCCGGTCATCGCTGCCGGGGGAATTGTGGATGCCCGCGGCGTGGCGGCTGCCATGTCGCTTGGAGCGGAAGGCGTCCAACTGGGAACCTGCTTTGTGGCCGCCGAAGAATGCATCGCCCATCCTTCATACAAACAGGCCATCATAGATGCCAAAGATGAGGATACGGTGATTACTTGTCGGCGTATGATCCCCACCAGAAGTCTGAAAACGACATTTTCCGTCAGCCTCCTGGAATTGGATAAGGCAGGCGCTTCGGCCAAGGAAATCAGGGATTTTTTGGGACACAGTCGAGCGAGAACCGGGCAACTGGAAGGGGATCTGGATAATGGCGAAGCGTATTGCGGCGCGTCAGCGGGTTTGATCAAGGAGATCCGGCCCGCAGCCCGTATAGTGCGAAGATTGGCCCGGGATTACCAGGCCGTCATCAACAGGATCTCGTGAAAGAACAACAATCACAGAGCGGTCCACTAAGGGACAAACGCGTGCTGGACCTGGCCGAGGGGGCGGCCGGCTTCTGCTCGAAGCTGCTGGCGGATTTTGGTGCGGATGTGATCAAAATTGAGAAACCCGGCGGGGACCAAACGAGATGTTTCGGCCCTTTTTGGAAAGATCAGAACGACCCGGAGAAAAGCCTGTTCTTTTGGTACCACAATACCAACAAACGCAGCATCACGCTGGACATGGAATCGGAAACGGGCCGGGATATTTTCCGGCGGTTGATAAAGGGGACGGATGTGCTGGTAGAAAGTTGTGCGCCGAGCCGGCGTGAGGCGTTTGGGCTCGATTTTGACACGCTCAAAGAACATAACCCCCGTCTCATAATGGTTTCCATCACGGGCTTTGGCGTCAAAGGCCCGCACAAGGACTACAAATCGTGCGATCTGGTTGCCGCCGCTTACGGCGGGCAGATGTCGGTTACCGGATCTCCTGCCGGACCGCCCTTGAAGGCCTGCGGGCATCAATCCTGGTATACGGCTTCGCTCTACGGGGCCATCGGCGTCATGCTTGCATTGAAAATGCGTGCGCTGAGCGGCAAAGGTTCCCATCTCGACATCTCTCTCCAGGATGTGGTCGCTTCAACGCTGGACCATGTCATGGTTCGCTACTTTGATGAAAAGGTTGTGGCGCAGCGTGTGGGCAGCCGCCACTGGAACCACGCGTTTTACGTCCTGCCGTGCCGGGACGGGCACATCCTGCTGTCGCCGTTTCTGCAATGGGATGTCTTAATCGAGTGGCTGTCCAGCGAAGGCATGGCCGGGGACCTGAAGGATGAGAAATACAATGATCCTGAATATCGCCTGGAGCAGGTGGATCACGTGATAGAGACGTTTGCCGAATGGACCCAAACCTATACCCGCCGGGAACTCTTCGAGGCCGGCCAGCTCAGGCGTTTTCCCTGGGCGCCGATTTGTTCGCCCAAGGAGGTCACCGAGAGCCCACAGTTGACGACTCGAGGGTTTTTTTCGCAGGTGTTTCATTCCGGAATAGAAGGCGGTCTTTCGTTTCCCGGAACGCCCTATCAATCAAGCCTGGGGCAGCCGACGGCCCCGAAACCGGCACCGGCGATCGGGGAAAACAACGTGGAGATCTACCAACGGGAACTGGGGCTTGCCGATGAAGAGCTGGAAGCATTGCGTTCGCGGCAAGTCATTTAGAACGTGCGTAAGCAGATGGGTTTTTTAGATCGGCCTTGGAGCCTAAGAAAATGACGGAAGGCATACTGAGCGGCCTGAACATTCTGGATTTTACCTGGGTCATGGCCGGCCCCTACGCCAGCCGAATCCTGGCCGACTTCGGCGCACGGGTGATCAAGGTCCAGTCGGGGAAAACGGCCACAGGGTCGGAAAGCAACGGGTCCGCTTACTTCAAGGCGTGGAACCGAAACAAGCTGGGCATTACTTTGGATATGAGCCATCCCGAGGCCCGCGACATCGTCCTGCGACTGACCGCAATCAGCGACGTCGTCATGGAGAACTTCTCGCCCCGGGTGATGCGAAACTGGGGGTTGAGCTACGATGTGCTAACAGAGGTCAGGCCCGATCTGATCATGGTCAGTCTTTCCGCCACCGGCCAAACCGGCCCCTGGAAAAATCATGTGGCCTTTGCACCGACCGTCCACGCCCTTGCCGGGTTGACGTCCATGACATCGTTTCCCGAAAGCCCTCCTTTGGGCGTAGGGTATGCACATGCCGACGCAATTGCCGGACTCTATGCAGCGCTGCTGGTCCTCACGGCACTGGAACATCGGAATAAAACGGGTCAGGGACAATACGTGGACCTTTCCGAATATGAAGCCATGTGCACCCTGATGGGTCCCGCCTTGATGGATGTTCTGGCGAACAACAGCGAAGCCGTTCCCCAAGGCAACGGCGAAGAACATAGCCCGGCAGCGCCGCACGGATGTTTCAAATGCAGCGGGCCTGATTGCTGGTGCGTGATAGCTGTTTTTAGTGAAAAAGAATGGCGGTCTTTGTGTGAGTCCCTCGGAAAGTCCGAGTGGATAAAGGACAAGCGGTTCGCTACCATGACCGACCGTATGGCGCACGCCAAAGAGCTCGACCGATTGATTACCGAATGGACGGTTTGCCGAGATCCTGAAGAAGTTGTTGAAGGTCTTCAAAAAGCCGGTGTACCCGCCGGTGTGGTTCAAAATGCCGAAGATCTGGCCAACGACCCTCACCTGGCAGCCAGATGCTTTTTCGGGCAGTTGGAACATCCAGGGCCGGAAAAAATCATGGTCGATCGGAGTCCGATCAGGTTCACAGCCGGAGGGGTTTCGGAGTACAGGGCCGCCCCGAGTCTGGGGCAGGACAACCGCTCCGTTTATCAGGAGCTTCTGGGCATGAGTGATGATGAGTTGGACAGCCTTGTCAAGAAAGGCATCATCTCCTAATCACCCGTCGCTCGCATAGCAGGCGGCTGTTGATCAGGGGTTCGTTCCCATACCACTTCCCCGTCAATAATGGTCATGTCCACACGGATGTCCTTGATCTTCTCAATCGGAAGTCGTGTCGGATCGTCGTCCAGCACGACAAGATCGGCTTTCTTGCCCGCCTCGATCGACCCGAAATCGGCCTCCCGGAAACAAGCCTGCGCCGCATGTATCGTATGCATTTTCAGGGCATCCAAGGGTGAAACCCGTTCTTGAGGCAGAATCGTCTCATCGCTTTGAGTCCTTCGTGAAACAGCGGCGTAAACGCCCAAAAGCGGATTGGCAGACACGATCGGGCAATCCGATCCTGCCGCGGTCAATACGCCGTTTCGAAAAAGTGTGCCCGTGGGATACAGGTGTTGGAGCTGATGCGGGGTGAGCGTCTCCAGATAGCGTTGACCGTGGAAATAGAGGAATGCCGGCTGCGTGACCACCACGATACCTAGTTCAGCCAACTTCCGGGCGAGTGCGGGGGGACATTCGGAACAGTGTTCAATCCGGTGCCGGTGATCCTTTCCGGGATACCGTTTCAGAGCCAATTCGACGGCTGCACACGCGGCTTCGACGGAAGACTGTTCAATGGCATGAATGGCAACCTGTCGACCTGACTTGTGCACGGCCAGTACCATTTCATTGAGCTCTTTCCGGCCGGGGTTAAGCCGCCCTCTGGTCTGATCGACCATGATCTTTACTCCCCTGACTGGAATTCCGTTTTCGGTGGGCGGGAAAGCTTGGCGGTCCTCCGGCTCCAATTTCGTGTGCGATAAGCCCATCATCATACTGACCCTGGAAGCCAATCGCCCTTCTGCTTTCCACCGTTGAAACCTACGGCAGCGTTTCGGATCATTTCGGAAAGAGGCGTCATGTATGGCCGAGATACCCGCGGAGATCAACGCCTGGTTGGCACGATCGATACCCTCATCCAACAGCTTATCATCCAAGGGCGGGATTTTGTCCGACAACCAGCCACCCATCCCAAAAAGCTGCCCGTTGGGTTCACCGCTTTGAATATCCCGCTCGATCAGGCCGCCCGGCGGATCGGGCGTTTTGATAGAGATCCCGGTCATTTTTAAAGCCAAACTGTTCAGCACATGGGCGTGTCCGGACCGGTGAATGAGTTTGACCGGATGGTCGGGAACGGCCTGATCCAGATCCCATCGATTCGGATGGCGGTTATCGTTCAAATAGAACTCGTTGTAGCCGCCCGCCCTGATCCAGTCTCCTCGAGGAACTGAAAGCGAGTGCTTTTTAAGGGTCGTCTGGATGTCGGCGATAAAGCAGACTCCGTTGTCAGGGCTGACGTTGACATTGACAAGGCTTTCCGCAAAGGCCTGAAGATGGAAATGGGCGTCGATGAAGCCCGGAAGGACGGTCCGACCCCCACAGTCGATCACTCGACATCCAGCCGAACGGGCTTCATGGAGGCCTTTCCCGGTACCGACAAGACGCACGCGCCCATCTTTGACAAACACGGCTTCCGCATACGGAAGCGATGGGTCCATGGTGATTACGTTGGCCCTTTTCAAAAGCAGAGAAGGAGGGGAAGCGTTCTGCATGGTAATAACGAATCGTTCAGTCTGGATCGGCGAATTGAAATTGACCGGTACTCGAATGCCCCGAGAGCCGATCCCCTTTGTTTTTAAATTGATGGGCAACTGCCCCTTGGCGTCTTAAGGGGTAAAGATCCGGGCCCATAGGACCCGGCTTTTAGGCCGCCCCCATAGGGGGCCCTGCAATTACCAAGTCCTGGAAGTGACTAAAGTGATCTAAAGTGCCTAGAGTGCCTAAAGTTAAGGATTTTTTGACATTTCATATGATTGATGAGCGAAGCTCTTCCACAACTTTAGCTCACTTTAGCTCACTC
>JAFDKD010000316.1 GCA_019307165.1 Deltaproteobacteria bacterium
GAAGCCACGGTCCGAATTTCCGGTATGACATAGCCGGAAAACTCTGACCCCCGCTGCACGGGGGTTTCGAAGATGGAATGAAGTATACCAAGCTCATTAAAGGAGTTTAACATGGGAATGTACAATCCTCTGTTTCACTTTTCTGAAACTCATGCAAATGCGAGATGACTTTTGAGGGTTTGCAGCAGATCGACTTCCGTTTGCTTGCCAAGCGAGAAGATAGAGAAATAGTTTTTGGGCTCATTGGAACATGCTGGACTTCCTCCGCAGAGATACTCCCGTTCCAGCCGGAAGACTTTGTTTCATTCCATCTTTTAAGCATAAATTTGATTGGATAAGCAACACCCAACCAACTGCTTTCAACGCGTAATCCGCATAATGGGATTGACGCTCTTTTGTTCTTTCTGTAGTTTAGATGCCTGATTTTTCCTTATCATCAAGCTTATATTCATTATCCATCGTCTGCCCAGCCGGGGCAGAACCATGGGATATCTACATCAACCACATAACGGTCCCGAACATGTTCCATTTGCCCGGAAAGGTCCTGCAGGCACAGAAACCCATGCTTCGGGTCTGCTATGCCCTCAGCCCCCTGGTGCTGGCCGCCACGGCCCTGTTCGGCCGGCGGACCCTCGTGCTGCTGGGTGTCGTGCCGCGGAGGCCCTGTTCACCTTCAAGCAGGGAAAACCGGTCACATCGGCCCTGTTTGTCACCTGCATGATCTTCACCCTGTCGCTGCCGCCCAACATCCCTCTGTGGATGGCCGCGGTGGGTATCGTCGTGGGCGTGGTCCTGGGCAAGATGGTATTCGGCGGGTTCGGGATGAACGTATTCAACCCGGCCATGGTGGGAAGGTGTTTCCTCTACATCACCTTCCCAGTGGAAATGACAAACCAATGGGCTCATCCCATAGGGGACCTGGTCGGCGGGTTCGGCGCCTGGGCGCCCGTTGCGGATGCCCTGAGTCAGGCCACGCCCCTGGTCCGGTTCCGCGAAGGGGGAGAGGCCTCTTTATTGGAACTGTTCCTGGGAAACACCTCGGGTTCTTTGGGAGAAACATCCGCCCTGCTCATTCTGGCCGGAGGGGCCTTTATCATATATAAAAAGGCGGCCCCCTGGCGGCTGGCCCTGTCCTGCCTGCTGGGCGGCGCTGTCTTCAGCAGCCTGCTCTATGTCATGGGAGAGCCGGGGGTTCCTTTTCCGCTTTTCTGGCTGCTGTCCGGGTCTTTTCTTTTCGGATGCGCCTTTATTGTCACGGAACCCGTTACCGGTGCGAAGACCAGGCCGGGACAGTGGATTTACGGATTCATGATCGGCGGGATGACCATGATTTTGAGGGGCTTTTCCAATTTTCCCGAAGGCGTCATGTTTTCGGTCCTTTTAATGAATGCCTTTGTGCCGCTTCTGGATCAGGCGGTGAAATCGTTGGCCTCGCGCAAAGCCGCTAAAACATGAAAAAGGCTTTTCTATCCATAATTTACATGTTTGCCCTAACCCTGGTATTCACTTCCATGGTCACCGCGGTGAAATATGTCAATAGCGATCGGGTCGAGCGGAATCAGGCGGTTAAGCTCCAGCGGATCGTCCTCAAGGTATTGGATATCGATTCGGAAAAGCCCATGACGGACAGCGAGGTAGACCGGCTTTTCAGCGAACGGATCAAACCCGTACAGGCGGGTGGCCGAATGGTTTATATTTGCTATGGGGAAAAGGACGAGCGCATCAGCGGGTACGCGTTCCCCGTAGGAGGACCCGGTTTCTGGGGACCCATTGACGGTATGGTGGGAGTGGGGCCCAATGCCGGCGAAATTCTCGGCATTTCCTTTTACAGGCATTCGGAGACGCCCGGGCTCGGCGGAAGAATTTCCGAAAACTGGTTTGCGGAACAGTTTCACGGACTTCCTTTGCATCCCGTGGAGGGTGACGAGAACATTTTTTACCTGGTGCCTGCGGGCACGGGACGCTCGGCCAATCAACTGGATGCGGTCACGGGCGCCACCGGGACCAGCCGGGCGGTGGAGGCGTTCCTGAATAAGGAACTCGACGATTTTTTGAAGGAAACCTGGGGACGACTGAAGAAAGAGTAAGGATCCGGACCCATAGACCCCGACTTTTTGGCCGCCCCATAGGGGGCCTTGCAATGACCAAGTCCTGCAAGTGATGCACCCATGTGGTGTCAGGTGTCAGCGCCGCCTCCGGCATGAGGGAGCGGCCAGTCTGATCAACCGTGAAACTTCTGGAAAACAGTGTCGGATTCCATGGAGGCCCATTAGAGGTGTCAGTGTTCCCCGCCCAACAACGGCGGGATCTTCGACAGGTGTCAGTAAAACAAGGTGTGCCCGCACAAGGACGGCGGGGAATGACGGAGAAAAGAGGATCAATTTTCAATTTCTTTATTATTGAACAACCATGCCAAGAACGCCAACACATAAAAATATCTTCATCAAGGGCCTGTGGAATGACAATCCGGTCCTGAGGCAAACCCTGGGGATCTGCTCGACGCTGGCGGTCACCAATTTGCTGGCAAATACGTTGGTCATGTGCGCAGGGCTGGTTTTCGCGCTGTGCATGTCCTGCCTGACCGTCTCGCTTTTGAGACAGTACACGCCCATGCGCACCCGGATGATGTCTCAGACCCTGATCATAGCCTCTTATGTCATCATTGTGGATATCGTGATCAAGGCATATCTGCCCGATATCAGCGAGGCGCTCGGCCCCTATGTGGGGCTTATCATCACCAACTGCATCGTTATGGGCCGGTGCGAGGCCTTTGCCAGAAACAATCCGCCCCTGCCTTCCCTGGTGGACGGGGTGGCGGTGGGTTTGGGCTACTCCTTTGTCCTGATTATCATCGCGGTGGTCAGGGAAATCCTGGGGTTCGGGACCCTGCTCGGTTTCCGGGTCTTGCCGGGATGGTTTACGCCCTGGACCATTATGATCATGGCGCCCGGCGCTTTTTTCGCGCTCGGCCTGTTTGCGTGGGCCGTGCGTTATTATTTCCCGCAGACGGAAGAGATCACCGATGCCTCAAATCGATAGCGGCACGCTCCTTTTCGCGGCCATTTTTACGAATAACATCCTGTTGACCAATTTCCTGGGATTGTGTCCGTTTCTGTCCATTTCCCGCGAAGTGAAACCGGCCCTGGGCCTCGGGGTGGCCGTCATATTCGTGATGGCATGCACCTCGGTGCTCAACTACCTGGTCTACTATTACCTGCTCGTGCCGTTGGACCTGGAACATTTCCGCTTCATTGTATTCATCATCGTTATTGCCGCCTTTGTCCAGCTGGTGGAAATGATCGTGGAGCGTTTTTTCCCGGCCCTTTATTTCGTGCTGGGCATTTTTCTGCCGTTGATCACGGTCAACTGCGCCATCCTCGGCGCCTCCCTGTTTCTCATCATTCGGGAGTATACACTGCTGCAGTCCCTGGCTTACGGCGCCGGCAGCGGCATCGGATGGATGCTGGCCATTATTGCGGTGGGCGCCATACGCGAAAAGATCCAGAAATCGGGCAAGCTGCCCAGGGGACTCGAAGGACCGGCCATCACCCTGTTCATAACCGGGCTGATGGCCCTGGCGTTCATGGCTTTCAGCGGGATGATTCAGATTCAGTAAAGGCACAAGGCGCAGGGCGCAAGGCCTAATGCATCAACGGCCCTTAGTACACGGCGTCCTAAATACGGTGTCGTATCAGGGCTGATTATATATTCACCGCAGAGACGCAGAGTTCGCAAAGATTTTTTGCTTTCCGGTGAGAGGCCGGAAAGCAAAAACAGGCATCCCTTCAGGAAAAGGAAAAAAGGGCCCTTGTTCGTATTTTCTAAAAAATTGAAATAATTTCTTTTGCCGTCCTCTCAACGGCAAAAGAAATATATCTTTCACTCTGCGCCCTTTGCGACTCTAGCGAAGCGGGCGGTGAAACTATACCAAAGATAAGTCACCGTAATTACGAACAAGAGTACTTAGCTGGGACCCTGAGCCATGCGCCCTGAGCCCTTTACCGTGATGTTATCATGCTTCAGACATTAATAGGTCTTCTCGTCCTCGGCGGTATAGCGGCCGTACTTGCGTTGTTGCTGGAAATCGCCTACGCATTTATCGCCGATTACGGGGAGTGCCACGTCATTATAAATGAAGAAAAGGACCTGGCGGTCGAGGGAGGCAGCCCCCTGCTTGCCACGCTGGCCGAGCAGGGCATTTTCATTCCCTCCGGCTGTGGAGGCAAAGGGACCTGCTCCCTGTGCAAACTCAGGGTGCTCGAAGGCGGCGGGCCGCTGCTCCCCACGGAAACGCCCTATCTGAACCCGGAGGAACGGGAAGGCAACGTACGCCTTTCGTGCCAGGTCAAAGTACGCAACGACCTCAGGATCCAAATCCCGGAAGAACTTTTTCTGGTCAAGGAGTTCAGGGTGTCGGTGGAAGACATTCGGGAACTCACCCCGGCGATCAGAGGCGTCCGTTTCGCCATACTGAGTCCCGAGGAGGGGATCACGTTTAAACCCGGCCAGTATCTCCAGCTTAGGATTCCCAAATACAAATTATCGAAAGAACCCGAATTCAGGGCCTATTCCATTTCATCCAGCGCCCGGGACCGGCATGCCGTGGAGCTGGTGATTACAAAGGCCCCGGACGGTGTTGTTTCAACCTATGTCCATGACTTCCTCAAGAAAGGGGACGAATTGACGGTCACCGGACCCTTCGGCGATTTTTTTCTTCGCGATGGGGACAGGGGCATACTGCTGATTGCAACGGGATCGGGATTGGCGCCCGTAAAATCCATCCTTCATCAGGTTGAAGAGGAACGGATCGAGCGAAAAACAACCCTGTTTTTCGGCGCCAAGACACCGAACGACCTCTACTACTTCGACCGGCTCCGGGAATTTGAGAAGACCGTCACCGGTTTCAAACTGATGCCCGTCCTGTCCCGGACAACGGAAGCGGATGAGTGGGAAGGGGAAAAGGGCAGGGTAACGGACCTTATCAAGAAATACATCCCCGATAATGCGGGCGTGGATGTCTATATCTGCGGTTCGCCCGTGATGGTTCAATCCTGCGTGGAGGTTTTGACGGCAAAAGGAGTTCCCGAAGAGCGGATCTTTTTTGACGAATTCGAATGATATTCATTCGAAACGGTTTGCATGGGCATATATCGTTCTTAAATTTCAGAAATGCCATGATATAAGAAGCTCTCAGCGGTCAGCGCCGCCTCCGGCCTGGGGGACGGCCGGTCTAATCGAGAAGGAAACTTAGCGAAAACAGTGTCGGATTTCATGGAGGCCCATTAGAGGTGCCCCGCACGAGAACGGTGGGAAATCTAGAGCAAACTTATTTCAAATGTCATTCCCCGCCCAAGGACAGCGGGATCTTCGACCCGCATGATTTTGGCGGCC
>JAFDKD010000317.1 GCA_019307165.1 Deltaproteobacteria bacterium
GCCGCCCCTCAGGCCAGAGGCGGCGCTGACACCTGAAACCTTTTCTTCTTCCCTACTTTACCGCTTCCCCGGGCCTGCCGAGAATGGCATATACCCTTTCCAGCAGTTCTTTCGGATAGATCTTTCCGGTGAGGTTTCGCGCGACCGTGTCGTGGATTTTGTAGAATTCGGCCAGATCCTCGCCTGTAGGGACCGGGACAAGGGTCAGCCCGCTTTGTTCAATCAACCGTATGGCTTCGCCGCTCTGTTTTCTCAGTTCCACTTTGAGGTCCTTCATGGCCCGGTCCACGGTCTCTTTCAGCAGGTTGGACAGGGCTTGCGGCATTTTGTTGAAGAATCGGGAAGAGATGAGCATGGCGCCGGTGGAGTGAACCAGGGGCATGGCCATAAGGTATTTCAGGGACGCGTGCCATTGAAGCGCCAGGGCACCGAGTGGCGGCGCATAGACCGTGTCGATCATGCCCGTGTTCAGCGCCATGGTGACATCGGGTAGTGCCAGGGGAATTGGGGTGGTTCCAAAAGCCGCAAAGGTTTCTTTGGCAATGGGATCGCCGGACCAGGTCCAGATTTTAAGCCCTGAAAAATCGGTCGCTCGACGGATAGGGCGCTTGGAAAGAAGGTGCACATCTCCCACTTCGGACCACGCCAGGAGTTCGAAACCTTTTTTTTTGAATTCGGCCGTGAAAAAAGGCCTGAGTTCGCGGTGCACTCGATCCGTCTCCGCCCTATTTCGAAAAAGGTAGGGCAGGTCCAGTACCCTCACCTCCGGCAGGATCTGTCCGAAGCCCACGCCGGAGAAGGCGGCGCAATGAATTTGGCCGATCCGCATTTTTCGCAGAACGTCCAGTTCATCTCCGGCAATGCCACCGGGATATATCCGGAACCCGATTTTCCCGCCGCTTTCAGACCGAATTTCACGGTCCAGGGCCCGCATGTGCTTGATCCATGTGGAGCCTTCAGGAGCCACCGTGGCAAATTTAATCGCGTAGCGGGGACCGGCCTGCGCCTCTGTGCAGAAAAACAGCCCCACCGCCCATATTCCAAGCGTAAAAGCGGCGAATTTTCTATATTTCCATGTCCTTGTCTTAAACAAATCGACCTCCTGACTGGTTAAGGTTCAGGGTTCAGAGGTTCAAGGTTCGGGGTTGCGCCGAGGTTGATTTTCTCTCGCAAAGAACGCAAAGGTCGTCAAGATAGGGCATTGAACATTGGGCCCCTTTTTCGGCCATCCCCCGCCAAAAACCGCCGGGATCGCCGATCCGCGCCCCTTCTTGTCGTCCCCCGCCAAAAAACGACGGGAGACCCAGCAATCATATCAAATCAAAATACAAATTCTTCCATGACACCTGACACCTCTAATTCGTCATATAATTATATGAAGAGATCTTCGGCCCTGGCCATGAGCTTCCGGGCTTTTTTCTGCATGACGGCATTGATAAGACAGACGCTTTTTAAATCGTCGGGGGCGCCTGATGCCACTTCCTTGAGCAGAGAGAGGAATAGGGCCTTGTCTTGGACGCTGACCGCATAATATCTGGCATAGTAGTATTGCGCCAGAAAGAAATGCCTCTCCGTTTGTTTGAGGGCCTGTTCAAAACAGGCCTTTGCGCCGGGAAGATCGCCACCCAGCAGCCCGGGCTTAGCCGCCAAGGTGGCGCCTTTTAAAATATATGGCACCCCGTGGAAAAAATCGGCCTGAATCTCCAGGACCCTGTCCAGACAAGCTTGGGCGGATGCCGACTGCGCCAAGGCGGTGGGTTTGTCCAGATTCAGTCTGACCCAGGAATTCCAGGCCATGGCAGTCCACAGGAGCGCCTCAACTTCGGCGGCGCCTATTTGGGAGAGCGCGCGATGCGTATCCTCGAGGGTGGGCGCGGGTCCATCGAGTATTCGCGCTTCAGGTCCCATGGCCCTGATACCAAAATTTTTCGAACGCAAATACAATTCGGATGCGCGCCCGGCGTCTTCGTCTTCCACATACAACAGGGCATACCCCGCGTATCCCATGCACAACGTAGTCAGAAGCCGGCTGTTTTCGGGATCGGACTTGCTCAAGCCCTCCAGAATTTTAAGTTCGGCGGGCATGGCGCTTTGAGCCATACCGGGATCGCATTCTTCAAACAGGGCTTGGGTGAGATGATCGAAGAGTTCAGGGGAAGAGCGAAGGACCAGTTTGGTGCATCCGGTCGGACTGAGCGCAAGCAAAGGAACAGCTATAAACAAGAATAAAAATGTCTTAGCCATCATGTTTTCCTCAATAACCGATAAAGGGATCATCCTTTTCAAGGTCCTTTTTCAAGAGCCTTTTAGCGAGAAACTGGGCCCCCGACGCGTTTTCCATTTTGATAATTCGGTTGTAATATTTTTCAGCTTCCGCCCGGCGGCCTTCAAGATCGTAGCTTATTCCCAGTTTGATCCGCGGCCAGGCAATCATGGCCGGATCGTTTTCCATGTCCGGCCGGCCCAGGACAGCATGAAGTTTTTTTCTGGCGGACCCCGGATTTCCCTTGAAGAGTTCGTATGAGGCTTCCAGGTACAGTGAACGCCGGCTCCACCACATGGCGGATGGATGGCTGTTTTCCCGCGAGCCTTTGTTGATGAACTCCTTTAGAATATCTCTGTAGCGGGATTCCAGGCCCATTCTGATACAGCACACACCTTCCAGGTAGAGATAGCGGCTGTTGTCTCCGAATTCTTCCGCAAGCTCCCCGGCCAGGCTCAAAGCCCGGGCATCGTTTTTTTCCACGAAAAGATAGATGTGCAGGAGCAGGCTCTTGGCTTCGCTCGCCGAATAAACAGCCTTGTCGGCGGCGATCTCAAGCTTTCGCAAACCATCCTCTTTGCTCCCCTTGCGGATAAACCAGTAGGTCAGGAATTTCAGGATTCCCGACAGCTGATCCGTATAATAATCGAAGGTCCCCAGCCCAAGCAGGACGTCTTTGTTCTCAGGGTCCTTCCGGGTGCAGCTTTCGAGCAAGCCCACGGCCTCTCTTGCGAGAAAGAAGGAAGACAGATATTCTTCCTGCATGAGTTCAAACCGGGCTTTGAATCCCAATGCCCCGCCCAGGTAGAAATAATCAAAGTTTTTCGGCGACTTCCGTTCGACGCGACGGCGTGCCGCCAGGACCGCCCGGTCGATCCTGTTTTTGAATTCCGCCACGGTTTCCGGCCCCCAAAACCCGTTGGCCAGCCGGGACCAGGTGACCATAGCCAGATAAAAATAACCGCCCGGGTCTTCCGGATAATCGACGGTCATTTTGGAAAACAATTTTTCCGCCTCCATGAGACGATTATTGTATATGAGATCGATTCCCTTAATGATGCGCGGGTTTCCGCGGATCAGTCCGCCCGATTCGGCCCGGACAATGTCCGGTGTGGCAAGACTTAGTATAACGGAGAGAAAAACCAGGCCGCACACTGCAAAGAAGCATATGACGTCTTTGGAGCGGGGGTGGTTGCTATCCCTTTTCGTCACCTGCATACCCTTTCACCGGTCTTGAATTTGGACCAATTTTTCAGGATTTGGAAAACCGGCTTGAACCGAGCCGACTAAGAAATTGATGCGTGTTATGAATAGGCGCCTAAATCAATTGTGCTTGGACAAGAAAATTACATGAACGAAATTAATTAGGCAAGCGGCAATCTTGATATTTTTCCGAAAATATTGTAAATGTCACCGTTAAACCGAAAAGGGACAACAATCCGGATAGACCCGAGATCAGGCAAACGCCATAGTAAAGATCCGGGCCCATAGGACCCGGCTTCGCTAAAGAGCAGCTTCGCCGCGACACGCCCGGCTTTGAGGCCACCCCCATAGGGGGCCGTTCAGAGTGGCTGAGGTTAAGGCTGAGGTTAAGGAAAAGAAAGGTTAAGGCTAAGGTTGAAAAGACAGGCCGAGGCTGAGGTTAAGGTTGAGCAACAGATTGACGCTTGTGTTTTCCTTTTCTCAACCTGGACCTTAACCTGAACCTGGCGAAGCCCCATAGGACGTGGATTTCTACAGACAAGTAAAACGGGAGGGCTCAACCAAATATGAAAATTATCCTTTTGGGAAGCAGCGGCATGCTGGGGCATGATTGCAAGGAGATCCTCAGCAAAAATCATGAAATCATTGCGCCGAGCAGGAATGAGATGGACATTACGAGGTGGGATGAAGTCATCGAGACCTTGCAGACCATTCTTCCGGATGTGGTGGTGAACTGCGCCGCTTTTACGGATGTCGATACTTGCGAAACCGAAGAGTTCCTGGTGCGGAAGTCGAACGTGGAGGGGCCCAGGAATTTGGCGCAGGGGTGCGCGCGATTTGGCTGCAAACTCGTTCATATTTCGAGCGATTATATTTTCGACGGCCAGAAAATGCTGCCACAGCCATATTTCGAAGACGATTCGCCGGCGCCTTTATCCGCATACGGCAAGTCAAAGATGGAGAGCGAGGTGGCTGTTCGAGACAATTCGCCGAATTACATTATTGTCAGAACTTCCTGGCTCTACGGTATGAACGGGGATAATTATGTAAAATCCATTATCAGGCGGGCGGTTCAAAAAGATGTCAAATCGCTGATAGCGGCAAACGATCAGTTCGGGTCTCCCACATGGACTTACCGGGTATCCA
This sequence comes from Deltaproteobacteria bacterium, assembly GCA_019307165.1. Taxonomy (GTDB): domain Bacteria; phylum Desulfobacterota; class DSM-4660; order Desulfatiglandales; family Desulfatiglandaceae; genus JAFDKD01. The sequence continues at coordinate 4,613 of JAFDKD010000317.1, forward strand.
AGCAGATCGCGGAACTCCTGAAGATTGACGGGAGGGGCACCTACCACGCCACGGCGGAAGGTCACTGCACACGGCAGGAATGCACGCAGGCCGTACTGAAGAAACTGAAAATAAAAAAGAAAGTGGAAGCTTGCAGTCTTCGGGATTTCGAGACAAGGGCCAACAGACCCATGAACTGCATTCTGGAAAACCGGATGTTGAAACAGCAGGGGATTAATATAATGCCGGCATGGAGAGAGGACTTGAACGCCTTTTTATCCGAATTCGGGAAGAAAATTGTCGCAGAGGCAAAGGCGGCGATCTCCTGATATGCTGAAATATTTGCTTACTTTTTTGGGTTTGGGTTATCTTATTTGGCCGTTCGACCTGGCGCCCGATTTTATTGTGGGTCTGGGGTGGATTGACGACCTGGCGCTTCTGGCCCTGCTGTGGTGGTTTTTTTTCAGGCGCAAAGGGATCTGTCTTAACAATTTGTTCGGCAGAATGTCGCAGGCTGCGTCGGGAGGCGCCCGCGGTTTCTGGGACAAGACATCCGAAGGGGCGGGGGACTGGCGTTTTCGGAACGAACGGCTTGAAAAAGACCCTGGAAATTCGCAAGGCTTACAGGGAATTGGCGAATCGCTATCACCCGGACAAGGTGAACCATTTGGGCGAAGAGTTTAGAGACCTGGCCGAAGAACGATTTAAGGAAGTCCAAACGGCGTATCAGGAACTGACCCGACAGTAATAGAACTTGGGGGCGTCCTCAAAGCCGGACACTTGCTTGTCGGAGCGTAGCGGAGATCCCGCCGTTCTTGGGCGGGGCCGCGGCGTAGGCCCGCTATCAGCGGGACGAAGCCGGGTCCTATGTGCCCGGATCTTTGCTTTTCATCCTATATGGCGCGGCCCAAAACGGCCCCCTCGTAAATTGCCGCCTTTGCGCTTCTCGGCTCCAGACAATCGCCTATCCGATGGATCTCGAACCCGAGCGGCTTGAGTTGCTCCAAAAGGCGATTGTCCGGTTGGTTCCCCACGGTGATAACGACCCGCTCTGCATTCAGAACCTCTTCATTTCCTTCCTTGTCCTTTACTACGACGCACTTATCTTCCACCCGTTCCAGCGACGTCTCGGTCATGAAGCGCACATGCTTTTCCCGCATTCTCTTCATGAAAAGCTTCCGGGTCATGGATTCGAGACGGTTGCCGATTTTTGGGAGTATTTCCACGATGGTTACCGGACTGCCGTGCTCCGAAAGGTGCAAGGCCACTTCGCACCCGGTCGAGCCCCCGCCGATCACGACGCTCTTTTTCGGCGCGGGCGCATAGCCGTTCAGTATGCCGGAGATGGGGACCACTTCGGATCTATCGATGCCTTCCACAGGCGGCAGGCCCGGCCGCGAGCCGGTGGCCAGAATGACAACATCAGGGTTTTCCGATATTACGGTTTCCGGCGTCACTTCCGCATTGAGATGGCAATGGACACCATACTTTTCGATTTGACTCTTCTGGAAGCCGATGAGGTTTAATATCTCCGTTTTGTACCAGGACACGCTGCCCATGACCAGCTGCCCGCCAAGATACGATTCCTTTTCATAAAGGTGGACGTTATGCCCCCTCCTGGCGGCTACCCACGCAACATTCAGCCCGCCGGGTCCGCCGCCCACCACCATCACTTTTTTGGTCTCTTCGGCCGGGCGAAAGGCCATTTCCTTTTCTCTTCCCAGCATGGGATTCACAAGACATTCAACACGTCCTTTTCTGAAGATGGACTCCATGCAGGTATTGCAGGCGATACAGGTCCTGATTTCATCCAGCCGGCCCTCCTTGGCCTTTTTGGGCAGTTCGGGGTCCGCGAGAAGCCCTCTGCCGATGCAAACCAGGTCCGCTTTTCCGCTGTCGATGATGTTTTCGGCAACCAGCGGGTCATTGATTCTGCCCACCGCCATGGTGGGTATTCCCAAGGCATTTTTGATTGAACCCGCATAATCCGAAAGACAGGCCTTGTCCATGAACATGGGCTGACAGATCCACTCGGGGGTGGCGTCGTTTCCCGCGGACACCTGGACAACATCGATTCCCGCTTTGATGAGGATCTTGAGCATGCCGATGCTCTCTTCGACCGTGATGCCATTCGGTACAAACTCCATGGCACTGATTTTGAAAGATATGGGGAAGTCGTCGCCCACGCGGTTTCTCACTTCTTTCACGATTTCCTCGGCAAACCGGGTCCTCCCCGCAAGGTCGCCACCATATTCATCATCCCTGGCATTGGAAAACGCCGACAGAAATTGATTGACAAGGTACCCGTGGGCGCCATGGATCTCGATCAACTCGAAACCGGCTGCAACGGCCCTTTCGGCGGAATCTCCGAATTTGACCACCAATTCCTGAATTCCGTCGATACTCAGGGGCGCCACATCGCCGGTGATAGCGGGGCAGGGCAGGGGGGAGGGGGCCACCGGCATCTGCTTGATGACTTTCGAGGAGGTTTGTCTCCCCGCGTGATGGATCTGGACGGCCGGTATGCTGCCCTCGGCCTTCATTACCTGGGCGATTTTGTAAAGGCCTTCGATAAAATGATCATCATAAATGCGCGCCTGATGTGGCGAGACAATTCCCTCGGGCGAGACCGCGCATGCTTCCGCAAACACCATGGCCGCCCCTCCGGCCGCGCGAAGCCTGTAGTGCTCGATGGTATTGTCCGTTATGGCGCCGTCGTTCTCGATGAGAAACGATGCGATCCCGGGCATAACAATCCGATTGCTCAGTCGACAATTTTTTATTTGATAAGGGGAGAACAGATGTTTCATTATAATTAATCTCCAATTAGGACATTTTGGGGTCAGAAATATAGAAATACATGATGTTTTTGTCAAACAAAAAGCGAGATCGGCCGTGATGGATAGGTTTTCCAATCAAATCATTTGACCGGAAAAATACGCCTCTGATATTATCAGATACCTGAGCCAAGAAACAGACCCACACCCTGAATGAAAAAGGCTCGGTGGCAGCCTTTCGACAGGGCTGCGTCCTATGTCTCGTCAAATCCGTCGATGACACCGGGTGGGCCATCTCCTGGATGCTGGTGCCGGATCTATTGAAAGGGCAATAGATAAATTGGAAACAATTCAAGGCATTTTTGGATTTTTGACGATCGCCTTTCTGGCCTGGCTTTTGTCGGAAAACAGACGCACGCTTAATATCCGGACGATTCTGGCCGGGTTCGGGCTCCAGGTGATGCTGGCCCTGATACTCCTCAAATTTCCCGGAAGTCAGGACGTTTTTCTTTTGCTGAACAAGGCCGTTCAGGCCCTGGAATCATCTACCGAGGCGGGCACCGGACTTGTTTTCGGGTACCTGGGGGGAGCGCAACTTCCCTTTGAAGAGAAGATGCCCGGGGCGAGCTTCATACTTGCTTTCCGGGCACTGCCCCTGGTCCTGGTCATCAGCGCCCTCTCCTCGCTGCTATTCTATTGGAACATTTTGCCGGTGGTGGTTCGCGCCTTTTCATGGGCCCTGAGACGAATCATGGGCATCGGCGGGGTCGAAGGCCTGGGCACGGCGGCCAATGTTTTTGTGGGCATGGTGGAATCCCCGCTTTTCATCAGACCGTATCTGTCCGGGATTTCGAGAAGCGAACTTTTTACAATCATGACCGCGGGCATGGCCACCATTGCCGGTACGGTCATGCTACTCTACGCCGGAATTTTGAGGGAGGTGATGCCGGGAGTTATGGGCCACCTGTTGACGGCGTCCATCATCAGTGCGCCGGCGGCCGTTACCATAGCCAAGCTGATGGTGCCCGAAATCGATACGCCATCGACGGACAATGTGGGTCTTCCCCGCAAGGCGACCAGCGCCATGGACGCGATCACGCGCGGGACACTGGCCGGGGTCCAACTGCTGATCAATATCGTTGCCATGCTGGTGGTGCTCGTGGCGCTGGTCCATCTTGTGAACCTGGTCCTCGGGCTTTTCCCGCATATTCTGGGAGAACCGGTGACGTTTCAGCGGCTCGTGGGCTTCGTGATGGCCCCGGTCGCCTGGCTCATGGGCATTCCGTGGTCCGAGGCCGGAATGTGCGGCGGCCTTATGGGGACAAAGACCGTCTTGAACGAGTTGCTCGCGTATCTGGATTTGGCTGCTCTCCCGCCGGGCAGCCTCAGCGAACGGAGTCGACTGATCCTCACCTATGCCATGTGCGGTTTCGCCAACTTCGGTTCCCTGGGAATCATGATCGGCGGCATGGGGGCCATGGCCGAGGACAGGCGCGGGGAGATCGTCGGACTCGGTCTCAAAGCCATTGTGGCGGGAACCCTGGCCACATGCATGACCGGGGCGTTGGTGGGGCTCTTATATTGAAGATTGAGAATTGAACATTGAAAATTGACGGGTTGTTGTCCAAATCCCCAGCAGCCCTTCGACAACCCTTCAATAAGCTCAGGGCAGGGCTCAGGGCGAACGGTCGTCCGTTGAAATTATTGGACTTTTCCGTTTATTCTGAGTAATCTCAGGCGCATACAACATATAGACATTACCATCCGGTTCCGCTATGTTGTGGACGTCATTGAATTCATCATCTTGTAACCCAACAGCACAACCCCAATCTTCTAACAGCTTGTTGGGCTTTACCGCTAAGTGCGTGAATTCATTAGTGTTTGCACTTTAACGGAAAAATTAAATACCGTAAAATCAATCAACTCCGCAGATTGACGCCGCTTGTCGCGGCATAGCCGAAGGCGACGACGGAAAATTGCGAAAAAGGACCATTTCCGGATGGAAACAAGTTAACAAATTGGGAAGGGGGTGGTAGATAGTTCGGGGGTGCTAAAATTTTAGATCAGGAACAAAACAAAAGGAGGAATAAAATGAGAAAACTTAAGTTGGGATTGGTTTTGGGATTGGCGGTGCTGTTAATATCGATATTTACTTTACCTAGCCCTGCGGCGGCTGAAAAAAAGATGTTGAGATGGGGGACCGCAAATCCAATGAGCTATTATTATAAAGCATCCGCTTTGATCGCAGATTTCTTGCGAAGGGGTATGCCGGATTACGACCTCACCATCTACCCATACGTTTCAACCACCGCTAACATCAAGAGCTTTTTAGTGGGTGATCTCGAATCCGTATATGCGGCCGAGCCGGGATTTGGAAAATTGTACTCGTTTAAAAAACCGTTTAAGGGCTTTGAACCCAATGTAAAGAAAATGCCGGTCCAGGGTATTTGGCTCTACACCATGGAAACACACATATTGACTTTACCGAAGAACAAAGACAAATTTCGGTCCTGGCAGGATTTGGACGGTAAGAAAATCTTCATGACGAAGGCGGGATATATGAACCATATCAACATCTTCCGGGCTATGGAGGACATCAATGGTCTG
>JAFDKD010000973.1 GCA_019307165.1 Deltaproteobacteria bacterium
TGGGAGGCCAGCAGGTCCGTGCCGAAAACGCCGGTCAGGACCCGCACGATGCAGAACACGCCCACCTTCACCACAGCCACCGCGTGAAGCAGGGCGCTCACCGGCGTGGGCGCCACCATGGCCGCCGGCAGCCATGAGTGAAATGGCATGATGGCCGCTTTGGCGAAGCCGAACATCAGCATGAGCAGCAGGACCGCCAGCATGGTCCGGGACCCGGACCCGGCCAGTATGCCCTCGGGCCGGAAATCGAGTGTCCCGTTAAAGGAATAGCAGATCAACATGGCCGGTAGCACAAGCCCGATGGACGTGCCCACGATGTAAAGCAGGTATTTTCTTCCCGCTGACCGGGCCTCTTCATCCTGATGATGGGTAACCAGTGGATAGGTGGCAAATGAGAGCATCTCGTAAAAAAGATACAGAGTCAGCAGATTGGCCGAAAAGGCTGCACCCACGGTCGCCGACAGGGCAAGGGCGAAAAAGCAGAAATACCTGGTCTGGCCGTGTTCCTTGAGGCTTCGCATATACCCGATGGAATAGATGGAGGTAACGATCCATAAAGAAGAGGAGACCAGCGCGAACAGCATCCCCAGCTTGTCGACCCTGAACTGGATGGGGACGCCGGGAATCACCCGGGCCACAGTGAACGTCAAGACCTGGCCGTCCAGGACCCACGGCAGCATGGACGCCACCAGGGCGAATTTGGCCGCCGCCGCGGCGAACGTCCACCCCTCCCTTGTGTTGGGGCGCCGGCTCAGGACGATAAGAGGCACCACCGCGATCGAGACAAGGACCGCCAGCAGGGGGCGTATGGAAAAGACATCTGTCATTATACGATAGACCCGGGTATGGCGAAATTGATCAAGTGGGTGACCAGCGGACCGGTGACCATGCCCAGAACAATCAGTCCGGCGGCGACCGCCAACAGGGGAACCAGCATGCCGAGGGGGGCTTCCGCCACAGGTTCTCCCCCGTGACCGTGTGCATGATGGTGACCGGAGGGTTCGAAATAGCCGATCTCGAATACCCTGAAAAACAGAATCACGTTGACCAGGCTGCTGAACAGGAGTGCCGCCAGAAATCCGTAGTGACCCGCCTGGACCGCGCCGGAGATCAAATACCACTTACTGAAAAAACCGCAGGTGGGAGGGACCCCGATAATGGACAGGCCGCCGACGGCAAAGGCGGCCATGGTATAGGGCATCTTCCGGAACAGGCCTTTCAGGTCTTCGAACGCAACACCCTTCACCCGATGGATCATGTTGCCGACCGCTAAAAACACGCACAGGGTCATGAGTGCATCATTGACGATGTGAAGAATCGCGCCCGTCATTCCGGCCCGGTTTCCCAGCCAGGCCCCGCCCACCATATAGCCTACCTCCGCAACAATGATGTAGCAGAGCATTTTTTTGAGGTCCCGCGCCGTCATGGCCATGACGGCGCCCGCGACAATGGCCGCGACCGATAGCCATACCACCGCGTTGGCGATATTCAGGGCGCCGAACACATACGCCGGCGAAAACAGGGAGAGCATCACGCGGATCATCACGTAGACCATCACTTTGGTCATGAGAAAAGCCCATTTTAAGCCATATGCCCACCATGCAGATGACAAAGGCGGAAAGGACGGCCTTGGAAGCGTAAAGATCGGGAAGCAGCCGTGAAATATCCGCCATATTCAGAGAACCCGTAACGATGTAAAGGTAACCGATACCCAGGAGATAAAATGAGGCGCCGATGGTGCCCATGTAAATGTAATTGAGTGCCGCCAACGGGGCCCGGTCCTCTCCCATGGCGATGAGGCCGTATCCCGCAAGGGACGCGATTTCCAAAAGCACATACAGGTTGAAGGCATCCCCCGTAACCACCATGCCCAGAAGGCCGGTTACCATGAGGAGGTAAAGGGTGTAGAACGCCCCGGCCTTTTCTTCAAACTGCATTTCGATTTGCCTGCGGTTGGCAATGAGGTTCACCAGGGCAACCGTTGCCACCACCACCAGCACCAGTGCGTTGAGATGGTCCACGGCATAGGCGATCCCCCAGGGCGGCGGCCAGCCGCCCAGTCGGTAATGGACCAGATTTTCCTGAAGCACCCGCGAGAGAAGTCCGACCGAGGCGTAAAGCGTCACCGCCAGGGCCCCTGTCGCAATGGGGAAGCAAAGCCGCCTCCGAAACCAACCCGCCGCACTGACGAGAAAAGCGCACAGCAACGGAACAATGACCACCAGGACTGGATAGTGCTGTTTCATCGTCCGCGGACCTGGGTTAGGATTTCTTCTTCTTCAAGGGTCTTGTACCGATTGTATACCTTGATGGCCAGGGCCAATGCCACGCCCAGGGTGGCGACGGACACGACGATTGCAGTCAGCATGAGGACATGGGGCAGGGGGTTGATATAATCCACCGCCTTAACGGCGCCGGCGGAAAGACCGTCATGGTCTCCGTGGCCGTGCGCGATAATGGGTATCGTGGCCCCCTTCTTGGCGCCGATGGAGACATAAAACAGAATAATGGCGGTCTGGAAGATGTTCATGCCGATGATCTTCTTTACCAGATTGCGCTTGGCGATCATGGCGTAAAGACCGATCATCATGAGCGTGATGTAAATCCAGTAGTTGTAATTGGCAAGAACAAAGGAAAAAAAATCGGACATGAGCGCTTCCTATGGCACGCGGTTTTTATTTACCGCAT
>JAFDKD010000318.1 GCA_019307165.1 Deltaproteobacteria bacterium
GGGCTCGATACGCTTTTCATGTCCAATTCCGGGTCCGAAGCTGTGGAAAACGCCATGAAGATCTGTTACGACCATCGACGCAACCTGGGTATCGGTTTCTGTTTTCAGGGCGCCTTTCACGGCCGAACCCTGGGAGCAACCTCCTTGACGCGCAGTCGCAGGGCGCAACGCGCCTGGTATCCCCACATCGGCGAAATTATCGAACTGCCCTTTTGTCATTGCGACGGTAAATGTCGCTGCGGATGGAAAATATTTACCGTGCCGCATAAAGGCATGCTAAATCGCTTTGAACAGTATCTGGATGTCGACATCGGCACCGTGGACCCCGAGCAGGTCGCTTATATCATTCTGGAGCCGGTACAAGGAGAGGGTGGCTATCATCTGCCGGCACCGGGGTTTCTGCAAGAGGTCGCCGGAGTTGCCAAAAAATATGGCATTCCGCTGGTGTTAGATGAGATTCAAAGCGGGTTGGGGCGTACCGGCAAATGGTTTGCTTTCGAGCACTTCGGCATCCAGCCGGATGTACTCTGCCTTGGCAAAACCCTGCGCGTCGGCGCCACCGTGGCCCCTCGCAGCATGTATCCGGAAGGTAGCGGTAGATTGGGCGGAACATGGTCAGGAACCAATGCCGTCTCGGCCGCCGTGGCCTACCGGATTTTCGAAATCATCGAAAGGGACAACCTGCTGGAAAACGCCACCCGGGTTGGAAACCATCTTCTTGAGGGCCTCAAAAACCTTCAGCAAAAGCATCCCCGGGTGAACAATCCCAGGGGGCTGGGGTTGATGGTGGCCATGTCTGTCGAGGGCAACGGGATGGCTGGTAAAGTCATGGAAGAAGCTTTCAAAAGAGGACTGCTGGTTTTCACCTGCGGGTTCGATTCGATCCGCTTCATGCCGCCGCTGGATCTGACCATGCGGGAAGCGGACCTTGCGCTGGATGTGCTAGATCGGGCGCTGGGGGCCATCGATTGAAATCTGTTTCACGCGACGCATAGCGGATTAGAGGGAGATTCACGCAAACCATATAGAAACAGGGCCGATGTTGCATGGCAGCACAAGCAAATAAAATTTTGCGTTTATTCTACGATCTGGTGGCGGTTCGTAGTGACACCTGCACGCCGATGGAAAGAGATATTGAAAGATTTATTTATGACTGGTTCGTCGCTCTTTCCTATTTTCAAAAGAATCCCCATCTGGTGGGATGCGAGCCGGTTGCGGACGACCCGCTGGACCGCGTAGTCGTCTGGGCCCTTGTGCTTGGCAAGGGAGCGAAAACCCTGGTTCTGGTCAATCATCACGACGCAGTGCTGCCTACCGACTATGGTTCTCTGGTCTCCTATGCTTTCGATCCCCCGGCTCTGGCTGAGCAGATGCGCAAGATTGAGTTACCCGATGACCTGCAACGGGATCTTGAAAGTGGCGACTGGATTTTCGGCCGGGGCACTGCTGATATGAAAGCCGGAGCAGCTATCCAGATGGCCCTGACCGCAGAATTTTCCGAAAAAACCGATTTCGACGGCAATCTGCTGTTTCTGTCGGTTCCCGGAGAAGAATACATGTCGATCGGTATGTTGAACAGTGTGGCATTGATGGAAAAACTTCAGCAGGATCACGATTTGGACTACCAGCTGCTGATCGATTCCGAAACCCATCAGCGAGGCGAAGACCGCAGCGGCGTTATCTATGAGGGCAGCGCAGGCAAACTGCTGGCACTCGTTTACGTGCGGGGCAAGACCGCGCATGTGGGAAACGTGTTCGCCGGCTTCAATCCCTTGTTGCTGTTATCGGAGATCATTTTACAAACCGAATTAAATACCGATTTCTGTGATGTGGTCGAACATGAAGTCGCCCCGCCACCGACCTGGATGTTTATGGGTGATCGTCAAACCCAGTATGAATCATCGGTACCCAGTGCCGCAGTGGGTTGCCTCAGTGTGATCAGTCAGCACAGTCAACCGAGTCGGATCGCTTCGCAGTTGATTCGACTGATCGATACGGCATGCCAAAACGTCACCCGAAAAATAGAGCAACAACAGGCTGTATACAATTCGAAGGGAATCACCACCGAACAAGTCGCCGCATGGGACGTGCAAATTAGGTATTTTGCCGAGATTTTTGAAAGTGCTGCGAAGCAATTCGGGCAGGCCTTTCGGGACGATTACCATAATACCCGGCAGGCCATCGGTCGCCGCATTGACGAGAACCGGGAAAGCATCCATACAGGAAGCTACGCGCTGATCGAAAAAGTGTTGTCCTACATTCCGGATCTGTCGCCGACGGTGGTCCTGGCATTTCTGCCGCCCTATTATCCGAATGCGGCAAATTGGAACTATCCGAATTTGCCGGAGGCAGTGGCCTCTCTGAGCGAGGCTATCGATTCTCTCAGCCGCGAGAAATGGGGGCAGCGCTACAAAAAACTGAATTGCTATATGCAGATATCGGATATGAGCTTTGCCTCATTCCACGAAAAGGGGGATGCTGTTTCCACCATCGGTCCCAACATGCCCTTTTGGGACAAATATTACGGTTCGGTGTTCACTCAGGAGCGAACGCTTTCCATGCCGGTTATCAACATCGGCTCCTGGGGCAAGGATCTTCACAAATTCGGCGAACGGGTCTACCGACCCGATCTCGAGGAAAGGACGTATGCAATCATGAAACATGCCGTTCAGCATGTTCTTGAGGCAAAATAAATTCTGATATGGAGGAAAATACAATGGAGCATTTAACGACACGCAAGGGTGGACTCGGTTTAACAATCGAAGATCAAAAATACGCAAAATTCAATTCGGTTTTGGTTCCCATGGAGGAGCTTCGCGAGGGCGATATCGCCTTGATAGGGATTCCATTCGAAGGACTCACTTACAATCCCGTGGGCGGCCGTGGCGGACCGGAAGGGATCCGTAAAGGTTTAGGCTTTTACAGGCCCTATAGTCCGGAACTTGATGTGACTATCGGAGAAGACATCCAGGTATCAGATCTTGGAGATATTGCCATCTCTCCACTGAGTTATGACGAAACGTTCAAACGGATCGATTCGGTATTGAAAAACGTAATGGAGAAAGGATTTGTACCCATCGCCTTCGGCGGTAGTCATACCATTACCGAAGGAACCGTGAAAGCTTTCTCGGATTTTCATAATCGAAACGTCGGTCTGCTCTGGTTCGATGCCCATCCCGACACGATGGAAGACTATTACGGTGACAAGCATTATTGTGGATGTCCGGTGCTGCGCATTGTTGAAGACGGATACGTTAAGCCCGAAAACGTGGTTATCCTCGGTGTTCGAAGCTTCCACGACAGTAAGGGGACTATTTATAAAGCCAAGGAGATCGGTGTTAATATGGTTTATATGGATGACATCCGGGAACAGGGGATTGAAAAAAATCTAAGGTGGGCGTTAGAGCGTGTTAAAGATGGCACCGAAGCATTTTATACGACCCTTGATACGGATGTCATCGAAGGCAACTTCGTCCCTGGAACCCAGGCGCCCTGCCCAAATGGATATTTGCCTAATGAAATAACCAAATGTGTCCGTCAAGTAGCCTTGTCAGGATGCGCTGCTTTCGATGTTGTCGAACTGGCACCGTCTCTGGATGTGCGGGATACGACGTGTCTGCTTATGGCGTCTCTCGTTCTGGAAATGATTGCAGGCGTGGGCAAAAGAAACAAATAAGGTCCGTTTCATCCGCGCTAGCAGCAAGGACTACGGACTGCTGTTGATCGACACGGTGGGGCTTCGTGGCCATGGTAACAAAGAGCCCTCAGGCAATGGAACGAGGCAATTTCGCCTCAGTGGAACAAACAATTCCGTAAGGGTATAGAAGAACAAAGGCGAAAACTTATGACTGAAAATCTGAAATACCTCGTTCAACGCCCCGGCTGGGACGTTCAATCGATCTCAGACCCGGCGTTTGCCAAAATGGGATCGTTGCTGACTCCTCCGAAAAATTTAAAAAAAGGCGGTTTTGCCTTTTTCGGTATCCCTTTTGAGGGCTTGACCATCAACCCGATCGGCGGCAAAAACGGCCCCGACGGCCTGCGCAAGGCCTTGTCAAAGCTCAGACCCTATAGCCCCGATCTGGATATAGATTTCATAGAGAATAACGGATTTGCCGATCTCGGCGACATTGAAGTGGCGTACATGGATTACGATGTGACCCTCGAAAGAGCCGAGTCCGTTTTCAGTGAGGTTCTGCAACAGGGCTGGATTCCAGTGGTGGCCGGCGGAAGCCACACCATCACCGAGGCGACCCTGCGGGCCTTCTCCGAAGCGCACAACAAAAACATCGGCGTAGTCTGGTTCGATGCCCATCCCGACATCATGCACGACTACAAGGGGGACAAACATTACTGTGGCTGTCCTCTCATGCGCGTTCTGGAAACCGGACATATTAAAACCGGCAATGTAGCCAGCTTCGGCCTGCGCGGATTTGCCAATGCTGCTGGAGAGATTCGTGAAGGCCGTGAGATGGGGCTCTATTTTTACACTATGGACGACTTCTATGAAAAAGGTTTGAAGCAGTGCATTCGCGAAGCCATAGATATCGCCACCGACGGTACCGAGGCCTTCTACATCACCTTGGATGCGGATGCCATAGATCACACCTTCGCGCCCGCCACCCAGTATCCAGGGCCTGGGGGCTTCCAACCCTATGAAATGATGAAGTTCATCCGCGAACTGGCCGTGGCTGGCGCCGGTGCTATTGATGTGGTGGAATACGCTCCCTTGATCGACTATACCGGCAACACCGGCAGCCTGCTGGGGACACTGCTGTGCGAATTCATGGCCGGCGCAGCGTGGCGTATGCAGAACTCTTCTGGAAACAAATAAAGTATCTACCGAATTTGGCGAGCGGGTATCCCG
>JAFDKD010000319.1 GCA_019307165.1 Deltaproteobacteria bacterium
CCGCCCCTGGATGACGCCACATGGTACTACTGGCGCGCCCGCGCCGTGCTCATCCACGGCCCGGGCGCGCCAGTAGTACCATGTGGCGTCATCCAGGGACGGGTCCATGACCCAGACGCCGTAAGCGGATTCGGATCGAGCGAGAAAATCGAACGATCCCGCGCTTCCGTAAAGTTCGAGTTCGTATGACAGCGCGTCCCCGTCCGCATCGGGCGCCGGGTGCAGTTCCAGTGCCGGCGTTAGCGTTTCGGTCCAGGCCAGGCTGCCCGGGTTCTTGACAACGGGCGCATCGGGCGGGTCGTTTTGGAGGTTGACGAAAAATTGACCGACCGACCAATGGCTGCAGGCGGTCCCGTCGTTCGCCCTGACGCGCCAGTGATAGAGGGTATTGTCCTTCAGATCGCTCACATGCCAGCATGTGGCCTCCTCGGATTCGGGCATGGGGCCGGATGCCTGCCCGGCTTCGCTGTTGAAGCTTTCCTTCTCATCCAGTTCGAATTCATAGGTCAGCGCGTCGCCGTCCGCGTCCGTTGCATTGAGCGCGCAAAGGCCGTCTTCCCGGGTCGCGATCTCGCTTCCCGCGACCGGATAGCTGATGACGGGAGGAGTCGGCGCCGCGTTGCCCAAAGCCGTCAGGAAGGATGAAGGTGCGGATTCAGCGCTTGCACCGGTCGGATCGGTACAAACCGCTTTCCAGGTATATTGGGTATCGGGTTCCAGCAGGACCGGCGTCCGGCAGGACAGGGTCCCGTCTCCCGTTGCTGCGATGCCCTCGACGGATGCCGCTTCCATGGTCATGGCGGCATCCGCATATACATAGAAGCCGCACACAACGGCATCGCCGTCCGGGTCTTCCCCCGTCGTGACTTGAAGGAGCGGTCGGAGCGTATCCACCTCGGCGCCGTCGGGCGGATCGCTTACAACCAAGGCGCCGGGCGGGTCGTTTTCCGTGTTCACGAAAAAACCGCCATAGGCCCATAGCGTCTTGCTTGCGCTGTCGGATGCCCGAACCCGCCAATAATAATACGCATTGTCCGTAAGGGTTGTGGGCGGCTGCCAGGACGTCTCGGACGGTGTCTCGGGCACATGATGCTCGTAGGCCACCCGATCGGTAAAGGCCGGGTCCGAATAGAGTTCGAATTCGTATTCAATGGCGTTCCCATCAAGATCGACGCTGTTTCGGATCAGCAGTTCGGGGACGGTGGCGGCGACCTGCCCGCCGTCCAAGGGCGATATCACCTCCGGAACGCTCGGAACGCGGTTGCCCACCGTGGGATCGGTCCCCGACAGGAATTCGTCCAGATCGGAGATGCCGTCTCCGTCGTAGTCTCCGGTCCCGTCGCGGTCCAGGGTGCCGAATACGCTCAGTTCCCACTCGTCGGGCATGCCGTCTCCGTCCGTATCCTCGCCCGAGAAGATGGTCAGAACCACGTGCTCCGTATCTTCCAGGGTCCCGTCCGAAGCAATGAAATCGAGTTCATATCTTCCCGACTGACCCGAATCGGGCGTCCAATCGAAAATGCCCACTCCGTTTCCCTGGTCCTGGAATAGGGCGCCCGCGGGCAGCGGGGCGGCGGAAAGCATGGGAATGGTGCCGTTGGGGTCGCTTGCCTCTACGATAAAGGAAAGCTGTAGGCCCACGCTCCTTGAGCGGTCCGGGATATACTGCATGACCGGGGCTTGGGGGCCTTGCTCCGGGTCCGTAAACACAAGGGTGTAGGTATCGGTGGTATTGGCATCGAACAGATTGACGTGGTAGTCCCATTCGCTTCCGTGGCTGCGCGTTTGAGAGAGCCAGGCGTTTTCAGGCCGAATAACTTTCCCGCCCGAACGAATGGCCTCCTTCAGGATCTTTCTTCCGTCATAGGGATCCGGCAGCTGCACGTACAGAAACCCGGCCGTTACGGCAGTCGTGAGCGTGTGATGGGCATCCGAACCGTGTTGTTCCGTGAGTTGAAGGTCGGAATAGGCGGACTGATCCAACACTTCGGTATCCAGGTTGTCCGATTCATACACACGATACACGGACCCGTCCCTGGCCAGAAAATCCAGGACCCCGTCGCGGCCGGGCAGGTCCACCAGGACGTCGCGGACCAGGGTATGGGTTTCAATGTCTTCAATGAGGGAGGTAAGCACCCCGCCCAGGTCGTCGGAATGGGTGAACTCCGCATCGAATTCAATAAACTGCCCGGACAGGGTGCAAATCATGATCCACCGTCCGGTCACCGCGCGATCGGGCGCCAGGTCCCCAAAATCGAGAAGCAGGCTTTTTTCGGCGGGCTCGTCATTGACCTGGCTTTCCTCAATGACGAAATTGATGAGCAGCCCCTGCTCGTTGTCCACGATTTCCGGCTGCGCCGATTCGATTTTCAATTTCCTTGCCGTGCCGAAACCGTTGTTCCTGACGCGAACCCCCAGGGAAAACGGGATGGGCGGCTCGATTTCGTCGGTAAAGGCATCGTCGCCGATGACGTCCAGGGGGAGAAAGTAGTCGAGGAGAAGTTCGGGCATGGGTTTGACTTGGATATAATCGGGCGTCACCTCGGTGACGTGCCCCTCGCCGCCGATGGTGTACGACAGCCTGGCGCCCACATAATAAAGCGTACCCGATTCCAACCCGTTTGACGCGCCGGGCGCAGGAATGATCAGCCAGTGTATATCCGCGGACGTGGATGGATCGATCACGCCCGCGCCGTTCACGTCGGAGATGTTTTCCATGGCATCGACGCGGATGAAAAAGAGGGCCGAGGTGTTGTTCGGATCCGAAACGGCAAGAACGGGATTGCCGTCTTCATCCGCAAAGGACACCTCAACGGCCACGTTCTCCAACGGGATATCGGATAGACCGTTGTTGATGACCATGTGGGCGTCAAAGGCCTGCCGCTCCAGGGTCAACTCCTGCCGGATCTCGATTTTGACCCGAGCGCACAGACCTTCTTCGGCAAAGGCCCCGGATTGCCACCCCATCAACGTGCAAAGCGATATCATCAACGCCAACCATTGCAGCAGGCAGCCTTTGACGACATTCCCGGCTTTCATTCGCAACATCCTTTTTTCCTCCGATCCTTCCTGGTGCCCATCCGGAAATGGCTCTTTTTCCGATGAGCTGATTTGGACACGCTTCCGCCCCTTTAGAGACCTTTGAAAAAAACCCCCTTTCGCCCAATTTCTGTGTCAGGCTCAAATTTTAATCCTCGAAATACTCAATGTATTCCTGCGGTTAAAATTTCCGCCTTCCTTGGACGAAGAGGCACCCAGGTATCCGCTGGTTTTTTTACAAGCTCCCCCCTTTGTAAGGGGGGGTCGGGGGGGATTTATAACCGCCTGAAAATCCCCCTAAGTCCCCCTTTTTCAAAGGGGGACTTAAGAGCCCCTGCGGCCACTGTCGTCTCCAGAAGTTTCCTTCTCGATTAGACCAGCCGCCCCCCAGGCCGGAGGCGACGCTCATGATCGAACTGCATGATCAGCTCGATTACGACAACGACAACGAGCTCGCCAAGAAGGGAAGGTTCGCTGCCCGCCCAGTCGTCCCCGCATGAATCCGGCGGGGACCCAGCCAAACCAAGGTCTGGATTCCCGCCAACTACATGCGGGAATGACGGGTGGAGGCCTGGATTTCCCGCCGCCCTTTGGCGGGTCGAAGATCCCGTCGCTTTTTGGCGGGGAAACTTTTTTCAATCTTGGCATAGCCGGAAAACTCCGCCCACGCTACACGGGGGTTTTGCAGACGGAATTAATTCATCCGTGCAACCAGCCCATCGCCCTCTACATGGAAACGAGTGAAGCGGTCAGGTTCGCCATGGGCGGTCTGCTTCATCAAGGCCACGGCCAGATAGTTTGAGGCCCGCTCCATAAACACCCGCTTCTGAGGATCGGCCAGCCGCCACTTCCCCTCGATGAAAAATTCGGCCCAATTATGAAATCCCTCCCCGCTCAACACGGTCTTCCCATCGCAGACGTATCCGGCCATGCATCTGGCCGGTATGCCCGCGGCCCGGCAAAGCGCTGCGAACAGGTGCATGGTTTCCGTGCAATCGCCTTCCCTTTTCCGAAGCGCAAAAAGGGCCCCGCGGGCCTCGCTCGCATATCCGCCGTATCGAATATTTCCGGACACCCAATCAAAAATCGCCCGGGCGGTCTCAAGGTCCGTTTCCCTTTCCAGGCGGTTCGCGAGCATACGGATTTCCGGGTGTTGAATCGGCATATGCTCTTCCGGGAGAAGATAGTGGTGCATGTCCGTCTCGGGCATGGCATTGGGGACCTTTGAAAAGGCCATGTCCACATTGACGGAGACGACCTTCCTGCCGTGTGGCGGAAACCGAAGAAACTCAAAGCAGAGGGTTTGGTTGCCCGCCTCATCGACTGAAACCGCGTGCGGATGGGACGATATGATTGACACACACTGTTGCGTGGCGGTTTTGCGAACCGGAGCAAAGGCCCGAAACCGCACTTCAGAAACCATACGGTTGGTCGTATTGGCAATGGTGAAGGCATACACAACCTGCCGGCTTTCCGGATAACCCGGATCATTGCTCTGCCGGCCGCTGCCGCACCCGATGGAAAGGAAGCTTGAAACAAGCACAAGGGAAAATCTCATGGTAAATGCTCCTTTCTTTATCTTCATTCATGGACAGGTTGCGCAGTCGCTCGTTGACCGTTTTTCCGAGTGAGGGCCTTTCAAGCGAGCCTCAAATTTCAGATATTCATGGAGTTGTGGCCCTCCGCCTTCCAGAAAAAAGACAGCGTCAAATCCCGCATCATTGACGATTTGACTCATCTCTGCGGGATATCGACCGTCTGAATTGAAAACCAAAAGGATCGTAAACGACCCGCCCCGTTCCGAGCGAATCCCGGACAAGCCG
>JAFDKD010000320.1 GCA_019307165.1 Deltaproteobacteria bacterium
GGACGGGGACGGCAATTTCTATTTCATGGAAGTAAATGCGCGTATCCAGGTGGAACACCCGGTGACGGAGATGGTGACGGGGCTTGACCTGGTGAAAGAGCAGATACGGCTGGCATCCGGGGAGCTTCTGGGCTATGGGCAGGGAGACATAGTCCAGACCGGGTGGTCCATCGAGTGCCGGATCAACGCTGAAAATCCGGAAATGAACTTCGTCCCGAACCCCGGCGTCATAGAGCGCTATGTTCCGCCCGCGGGAGAAGGCGTTCGCCTGGACACCCATCTGTATCAAGGATACGAGTTGCCTATTTACTACGATTCACTTATCGCAAAGCTCATATCGACCGCTCCTACCCGGGACGAAGCCATAGCGGTCATGAAACAGGCGCTCATGGATTTTGTGGTGGCGCCCATCAAGACCACCATTCCCCTGTACCAGCGCATCATGGACGATGCGGATTTCCAAAAGGGAAAATTCGATACCGGTTTTATCAAGAAATTTCTGCCCGACGACGATGATGACGACGACGATTAAGCGAATGTCGAATAACGAATATCGAACAAGAAATGTAGAAGTGTAGGACATATTCGTTATCGGAAAACAGGGTTTTCTACACCGGTCAAACCTCAACGTAGGCCATTCAGCGGAAATATGACACGCGATTATAAGATCATTCGCATCGGTTGCGCGCCCGCCTTCTGGGGGGATACGGAAACGGTAGCCGAGCAGCTTGTATACGAAATCGGCGATCCCGGAGCATACGTGCTGCCGGATGGTGCAAGATTTTTCTCTGTATGAAAGCAAGAAATAGCACCACAAGAACACGAAGGGCACGAAGGAGAGAAAAGGTTCAGGGTTCCGGGTTCAGAGGTTCAAGGTTTCAGTGGCGGTATTGCCATCTTGTCCGGTGTACGATGAGCTGTCAGCTATGAGCGATGAGTCGAAAAGTATCCTTCGTGGTCTTCGTGATCTTCGTGGTGAAAGCTGTGTTTTCCATGACGCTACGCTCATCCGTCACGGTTTTTGCGACTGTTTTCAAAGGAGGTCCAATGATCAATGAAACCATGAGCAATGAGGAAAGGTATCAGGCGGCGATCGCCCTGGAGCCGGTTGACCGTAACCCGGTGTTTCCCATCCTCATTACCACGGCGCCCAGGCTCTACGGCATCACACAGGCGGACGCGTGGATGGACCACGATGTGGCCCGCGAAGCCATTATCCGCGCCTATGAGGAATTGGGCTATGACTACGGCAGCAAGCCCAACTATTATTATCCCAT
The DNA here is from genome assembly GCA_019307165.1 of Deltaproteobacteria bacterium. Classification (GTDB taxonomy): domain Bacteria; phylum Desulfobacterota; class DSM-4660; order Desulfatiglandales; family Desulfatiglandaceae; genus JAFDKD01. Next base: position 1,278 of record JAFDKD010000320.1, read on the forward strand.
GCTGCCGGGCAAGCACTGCAGCGCCCCCGTGCGAAATCTCATTCCGGGCAAGCAGCTGGGTGTGGACGACCTCTATCAGGTGGATGAAAAGGTCCTTTTCGAAAGGGCGGATTACGACAGGATAGCGGCTCTGGGCTGGAACGGGTTCTGGGACGAGCACTACGAAAAGATCAGCCGCAAAACCCTGGCCGAATTTACCCGTATGCAGGCCATGTCCAATCAACTCTATGTGGACGACATGAGGATCTGTGCGGAGCGGGGCATGCCCATTTTCCTGGGCGTGGCCGTGGACTCGGTGCTCATGGCCTTTTCCCTCTGCCGCACGCTGTCGGAATTTACAAAGGACCTTTATGAGGTGCCGGACAAGGTGGCGGCGGCCATGGAGGCCTCCTGCGACGACCTGATCGCCAATGCGATTCAGGTGTGCAAAAACAATGGAAACAACGTGGCGTTTATCGTTCTTGAGCGCGGTTCGGGGTTTTACTACCGACTGCCCCTGTTCGAGCGGTTCGAGTGGCCCTTCCTTCAACGCTATGTGGACGCCTTTGTTTCGGAAGACATCGTGCCGTGGCTCCATTTCGATACGGACTGGGGCCTCAATCTCCCTTATCTCAAGCAGTTGCCCGCGGGGAAATGCGTCTGCGACCTGGACGGCACCACCGACATTTTCAAGGCCAAGGAAATCCTGAAAGGGCATATGTGCATCAGCGGGGATGTCCCGGCAAGTCTCCTCACCCTGGGGACGGCAGACGAGGTTGCGGAATACTGCAAACGCCTCATCGACGTGGTGGGAGAGGACGGCGGGTTCATGCTTACCACCGGCTGCGAATGCCCCATCGACGCCAAGCGCGAAAATATCATAGCCATGGTGGAGACGGGAAGGACCTATCGGGGAAAAAAAGGCCGCGAAAAGGCGCCGGTTGAGAAGGCATTGAAGAAGGTCCAGGCAGAACCGGACCGCCTGGAGAGCGAGATCGCCCGGGCCGTGGCCGATCTCCGGTTCAAGGAGGTCATGGTCCTGGTGGAATCGGCAACCGGGGAGGGCCGGGACCCCCTGGCCATCCTCAACGACTGCCGCGCCGGCATGGACCGGGTGGGAGAACGATACAGCACGGGGGAGTATTTTTTGTCGGAACTCATGATGTCGGCCAATATCTTCAAAAAGGCGGTCGCCCTGCTGGAGCCCCTGCTGGCGAAAGAGAAGCAGGACCTTTCCCTGGGGCATGCGGTGATCGCCACGCCCAAGGGGGACATCCACGATATCGGGAAGGATATTGTGGCGACCCTCTTCAAGGTGGCGGGCTTCCAAGTGACCGATCTCGGCGTGGATGTAGCGCCCGAGGCCATCGTGGCGGCGGTGGAGGAAACCGATGCCAAAATCGTGGCCATGTCCGCGCTCATCACCCCGACCTTCAAATCCATGAAGCGGGTGGTGGACATTATGAAGGACAGGGGGGTAAGAAACGGGCGGTATGTGATCATCGGGGGCGGACCCACCAGCGCTGCGGTGAGGGATTATGCCGGGGCGGACGCCTGGAGCCTGGACCCCAAGGAAGGGGTGGACTGGTGCAGGGACTATGTCCGCACCTTGAGAAAGGCGTAATTGTTGAAGAGCAGCGAGCCTGAGATAAACGAACCTCGTTATTTGAATATCGAATAGCGAACAAGGAATGTCGAATCATGAAGTGATGTCGATGCCTGTTTGGAGAAAGACCGTTTTGGTTTAAGCGACGGATATTTTTACCACGAAACGCACGAAGAAAAATAGGGTTCAAGGATCAACAATGATGAACCAGGGGTTTATCTTCAAGTTCGCGCCGACAGGCATGATTCCGACACGGCAAATGACGCCCAACGTGCCCATTGACCCGGAGGAGATCGTTCGACAGGTGAGCGAAGCCGCTGATCTCGGGGTCAACATGGTGCATTTGCATGCCCGCGACTCAGAGACGGGGAAGCCCACCTACAAGAAGTCGATCTATGGAGAAATCATAGGCGGCATTCGGGAAAAGCACCCTCAGCTGGTGTTGTGCGTTTCCACTAGCGGGAGGGATTTTTTCGAGTTTGAAAAGCGATCCGAGGTCCTGGATCTGACAGGCGATTTGAAGCCCGATTTCGGCAGCCTGACGCTCAGTTCGCTCAATTTCAATAAACAGGCAAGCATCAATTCGCCGGACATGATCAAAAACCTTGCCCGCAAAATGCTTGAGAACGGCATCCGGCCTGAAATGGAAGCTTTCGACCTGGGCATGATCAACTACGCCCGGTATCTCATCCGAAAAGGCCTTATGCGTCCGCCTTATTACTTCAATATCATACTCGGAAATATCGCGTGCGCCCAGGCGGAACTGCTGAGCCTGGGGCTCATGATCAAGGACCTTCCCGAGGGCGCCTTGTGGTCGGTCGGGGGGGTCGGCGACAGCCAACTGCAGATGAACGCCGTTGCGCTTGCAGCGGGCGGCGGGGTGAGGGTCGGGCTGGAGGACAATATCTGGTACGACGAGGCCCGGACACGCCTGGCCACCAATCGTGAAATGGTGCAAAGGGTCCTTTCCATCGCAGCGTCCTTGGGAAGACGCCCTTACACCCAGGCGGAAGCCAGGGCACTTCTCTGTTCCGATTGATGCAGGACGTAAGATGTACTACCTGAAAAATCTGTGGATCAAGTTCCGGTACAGCAACCGGCTCAGGCTCTTATTCGACGCCCTGGCGCGGTTCGGCATCCTGGTTCAGCCCTACTATATTATTCAGGAGGGCCTGTTCGGCAACCGCGAGCGGCGCTTCCCAAAAGGCATGGATGCGTACGAGACCGGGTACCTGGCCCCCGAGGACATGGAAACCGTTGCCGCCATTCCGGGCCGGAAGGAGACGGTGGAAGACCTGCGGCGCCGCCTCGAGAAGGGCAACCTGTGCTTCGGCGCCAAGCGTCATGGGGAACTGGCGGCCTTCACCTGGTTTGGCCTGGACGTGCTGGATGCCGGCCGGCACAGGCGGCCTCTGGAAAAAGACGAGGCCTACCTGTTCGACGCCTACACACTGATCCCTTACCGGGGCAAGGGCATTGCCCCCTATATCCGCTACCTGGGCTACGAAGAACTTGAAAAGCTTGGACGGACGCGGCTTTACAGTATCTCCCTTTATTTCAATACACCAGCCGTCAATTTCAAGAAAAAACTGGGGGCCGAATTTCTGGAATTGAGGTTGGAGGTTCGCCTGTTTCGAAAGTGGAACAGGGATGTGAGGGTCAAGCGGTATGGGGAGAGATCATAACGTGCGTGGCGCAACGGGGGGGCACTGTTGGAACAGCCGGATCGTCAATAGTTGCGCGTTACGCGTTGCATGTTGTGGGTCAAAAAGAGACATTGGACATTGAAGATTGAACATTGAGTATTGAGAAGATTTAGAATTTAGAATTTAGAATTTCATAAAGCGAGAAGTTGACAAGTCATATTCAGTAGGCATATTTTTTACTGCCCTCTGCCCTCTGCCCTCTGCCCTCTGCCCTCTGCCCTCTGCCCTCTGCCCTCTGCCCTCTGCCCTCTGCCCTCTGCCCTCTGCCCTCTGCCCTCTGCCCTCTGCCC
>JAFDKD010000321.1 GCA_019307165.1 Deltaproteobacteria bacterium
GGGTGCGGGTCGGAGATCCTGCCGTTTTTTGGCGGGGAATGACGGAGAAAAGAGGCTCAATTTTCAATCTTCAATGCTCAATGTTCAATATCTAATGCCCTTATCTTGGCGAACTTTGCGTTCTTTGCGAGAGAAAATCAACCTCCGCGCAACGCTCACACGAAACCCTGAACCTTTGAACCTTGAACCTTGAACCTCTGAACCTTGCGAAGTTTCACAAGAGGTGTCAGAAAAGGATCTGTTTGAAGCGGATGGAGGAAGAATGACCCGCACGTACTCACACGAACTGAATATGGAAATCCGGAGCATATCCGGATGGTACATGATGGAAAAGGAAGAGCGGCTTTCCCATGGCGGCAGGGAATACCTGGTGGCCGTGGGACAGGGCGTCGTGGAGACCTCCTGCTGCGGCATCGGCGGGTGCCGATATGCGCTGGTCCCCGGGGCCGTGGTCAACTGGAAATCGGGCGTTGACGATCAGGGAACGCCGGTTTCCGAAGTGGAGCCGGTTACCGATCCCGAAATTCAGGATGAACTCCGTCGTATTATTCTCAAGAAGGAAGATGTCAGTCAGGTGAACTTCATATAAAAGATAGGTTGAGGTTAAGGTCGAGGTCGAGAAAAAGATTAAGCAACTCTCGACCTCAACCTCAGCCTCAGCCTGAAATTCCTGGCCCGCATTTCCACTATGATATAGCCGGAAAATACTGGCCGAATCCACAGGGCCAGGTCTTTCAAATAGAAGAAAAGGAACCAACGATATGACCCAGATCGAGGAAGTCGCAAACAATATTTACCGGACGGAAATTCCCCTCCCCGGCAGTCCCCTGAAAGCGGTGAATTCTTACGTGATCATGGATTCGGGGCGGAACCTGATCGTGGACACGGGGCTTAACCGGGACGAGTGCATGGATGCCATGCAAGCCGGCCTGAAGGCCCTGAATGTGGACCTGGCGGAGACCGATTTTTTTGTTACCCACCTCCACGCTGATCATTGGGCCCTGGTAACGCGGCTGGTCGCCGACGAACGCACCATCTACTTCAACCGGCCGGACGCGGAAAGCGCGGCCAGGGGCGGTGTGTGGGACCGGATGGGGGAGTACTCGTGCGCCAACGGGTTTTCCAAAGAGGAATCGCAGAAGGCCCTGAGCATGCATCCCGGTCAGCGTCACGGCTCCAAGCTGAACCATTCCCTGAATCTGTTGGACGGCGGGGAAACCCTGGCCATCAGCGACTACGAATTCACCTGCATATCAACGCCCGGGCACACCCGGGGTCACATGTGCCTGTACGAGCCGAACAAGAAGATCCTGTTGTCGGGGGACCACATCCTGGAGGACATCACGCCCAATATCCAGTCGTGGTCGGATGAAACACAGCCCCTGCGCAGCTACCTGGCTAACCTGGACAAGGTTTCCGAGTTGGAAGTGGATGTGGTGCTCCCCGGCCACCGGCGCATATTTACCCATTTCAAAAAACGAATCGACGAACTCAAGGAGCACCATCGGGTCAGGCTGGAGGAAGTGTTCGGGATCCTGGAACAGGGCCCCCGGAACGCCTACGATACGGCATCCGATATGAGTTGGGACATCAAGTGCGAATCCTGGCTGGATTTTCCCGTGGCCCAGAAATGGTTTGCCACGGGCGAGGCCCTGGCCCATTTGAAGTATCTGATGGAAGAGGGCAGGTTGGTTCGGGAGGAGAAAGACGGTCAGTTTGTTTTCAGTGCGGTCGCCGACCATTAGGCCGGCGGCTGATTAAAAAGAAATTTTCCATGGATTCACCGCTTGCCGGCCCATCATGTGGTGCGCGGCGGGATCTCCCAGGTCCCGAATGGCAGTGCGTAAAACCTTCAGGAAAATGAAATGGTCATCAAATTGTACCCGGGAGGAGAGGTTGATTGACCCCGGGAAACGCAGATCGATCCGTTTGCCAGGATACGATTATTCCCGGGCCGGGGCCTATTTTATTACAATTTGCACGAAAGACCGGGCATGTTTGTTCGGCGACATCGTAAACCGGGAAATGGCGTTGAACGATGCAGGGCGGATGGTGGAAAGATGGTATATTGAATTGGAAAACAAATTCCGGGATATAGAAAGTGATGCATATATCGTCATGCCCAACCATTTTCATGCAATAATCCAAAACACGGGTGCGGACCCCGTTGTAGGGGCAGACCTATGTGTCTGCCCAAATGGTCCCCGGATTGGACCCCCAATGGGAAAAAACGTAATGGGGAAACGTGTGGCGGGCGAACGCGCGGCGGGCGAAAAAATAATGGGCGAACGCGCGGCGGGCGAAAAAATAATGGGCGAACGCGCGGCGGGCGAAAAAATAATGGGCGAACACACAGGTTCGCCCCTACCGCGGGTTATTCAATGGTTTAAAACGATGACCACAAACGAATACATCCGCGGCGTCAAACAACACGGTTGGCCTCCATTCGCCGGGAAATTATGGCAACGCAATTATTATGAACACATCATCCGTAACGAAAATGATATGGCCCACATTCGGGAATACATTAGGAACAATCCGGTCCGATGGGCCACGGATCGGGAAAATCCCATGGCCAAAACCAACCACAACCAACGGGCCCAGCATCAATAAATAACCGCGAATCATGCCTGATCCCGCCCACGCCATATTAGAAACCCAACGCGTTACCGCATCCCGTAGGCAGGCCCCCGTGCCTGCTTATTTTCTCCCATGTTACTGAGGAAAAGATCCGGGCCCGGAGGAGCCGGATCCCTGCTTTTCGTTTTGGATGACCGGTTCGATGATTTTTACCGGAAGTTCAAAGGTCCGCGTCATGATACCTACCAGTCCGGCTCCCACGGAGGACGGAGGAACGGCCATCATCGTGGGGTCTTCCCGGGGACCCGTTATCCTGATGGGAATGGATACCAGGCTGCCCCCCAGGAGATGGCCGATGAGGGGCAGTTGCTGAATAAACCAGTCTGTGGTTTTCATTGGCGCCACCAGCACGGTCAAGTCCAATTGATCCTTGAGCAGGTCCACCTCTCCTTCTGCCCCCATGTTCATAGTAACGCCGTCCATGACCGCCGTGCCCTGAAGCTTTCCGCCCTCCACCAGGGTTACGTCCGCCGACGCCGAATGGTATTCAAACCCCTGCTCTTCCAGGGTAGGGACATTTCCCCTGAAAAGTTCACTGATGCTCAGGAATGTCAAGATGCGGTTCATAATCATATTTTTTTCATACCGTCCTTCCCTGGCGACCATATGAAAATTGCCCCGCAATGACTCGGCCAGCCTGTCGGGCTTCGCCTTGCCTGTGATGTGACCTGTAAGATCAAATCTGCCCGTAACTTTAGAGCGCTCCCGTGACAGGCACTGAACGGTGGACTCGAGATCCTGGTCTTTGGCTTCGGGTCGAATATCGACCAAGACGCCCTCCCGGGTGATTTCGAACTCCCCGGGGAATGATATGCCGCACATGCGGACATCCCTGGTGGTCACATGGAGCAGCTCCTCAGCGAACACAATATCGGCATGAAACGGCTCGAGTGTCATGGATTCGTGTTTCAGGATTCCGGCCTTCAATCGAATCACGCCATGAAGCGGCAGATCCCATACGCCGCCCTTGTCTCCCTCCGGACCTCCGGGCTCGGGGGATTCCCCTCCGAGCATCTGCTCCATCCGTGTAAGGTCCAGCTCGTCACTGGTGACGTTTGCATGAATGACAAATCCCATTTCGGAAAAATGCAGGTCTCCGTCCAGCCCCATCTTCATGTCGCCCCATGTAACCCGGCCCGTTTTTATCCGCACGCGGTCTTCATCGGCCTCTATGGCCATACGGTTGACAACCAGCGGGACCCCGACATTCAAAGGGACCAGCACATCCTTCCCTTCCAGGACCCCCGTGACCCTGGATTCCAGGGGGCGGTCAAGAAATAAGCGCGCGCTGAAGTCACCTTTGATCCAACCATGAGGAACCTCACTGTCCGCCAGGATAAGATCCGCAGTCGATTTCTCAAAATGGCCCTTGAATTCAAAGACCGCCTCGCGCCCTTTCAGATCCAGCCTCATGACGGCGTCCGAGGCCTCGTCCCTGACGTGGAGCTTGCGTATATTGAGTCGCTCCGGCGTATGATGGAGATCCACCGCAACCACCGGTCCGTCAGCGATGGTGAAATTTCCTGCGACGGATGTTTGATTTCCTTTTCGCCATTGGATTCGCCCGTCCGATACGGATACCGGGGGCCTTACGTCCATGGCCGGCGGAATTTTGATGAAATCGAAAATCCGTCGGATAGATTTTGCTTCGCCCCGGCCGTCAAATCGAAAATTTATTTGCCCAACGCCTCCGGTACCGTAATCCAAATGCCCGGATGCGGCCACGCTTGCATCCAGAAACGCGGCCTTCGCCCCCCTGACGGAAATCCTGCCCTTTCCCGCCTCTCCGGTGGCATCAAAACGAGCCGTCGGCAGGCTGAACCGCTCCGGTTCGCCTTTCACACCCACCTCGGTTTCCTCCGCTTTTCCCTTGGTCTTAAAGTGCCACCGGCCGGGTTCCTTAATGGGGCCTTCCAGATCGAAAGAGGATAAAATCACATGCCCTTTCAAGGACGCGATGGGTTGGAGGGCTTCTTTCACGCCATCATATTTGGAAAGCCACGAAAAGACCTCCTCAAGATTGATGCGGGACCTGCCCGATGTGAGTTTTGCCTGCGGGTCTTTTTTTCTTGTTTCCAGATGGCCGGACAGGCCGGAGACGGTGGTTCGACCCACTTTCACGTTGACATTACCCACTTCCGCTCGGGAACCGTTAAGAAGAAAACGCGCGCCGTCGATTTCAATGGGGTACGGGACCTCCCCGTGGTTTCCAACCAG
>JAFDKD010000974.1 GCA_019307165.1 Deltaproteobacteria bacterium
AGGCTCAATACTCAGCCTACATTTTCCCTTGTCAACGCTTCACTGGCAATGTTACCATTACCAGCGCATGACTCAGGGCTGGTGTGGGTGGTTAACCCTTCACCATAGGACACTGTCAATCCCTACTTCCTGCCGGTTTTAATCGGCGCTCTCAACGGTAAACTTGACCCCCGATGACCCCCCGATATGTTCTCGAATAGCACGGATAGCACGAATATGAACATTTTGGTCAAGGATTAAATGGTTGCTACGGATGGATCATTTAACGTCTCGCGGCTTCATCCTCCATCGCCAGCATCGTTGTTTCAATCTGATCGGCAGGGATCTCTTTTACCTTGCCCGCCTCCCAAACTACCACCGGGGTGGCCGTTTCTTTTGCCCGTTGAATGACTTTCTTCGCGGCCTGTCGAAAGGCCGCATCGGCTTTACATGATAAACTCTCGTTTTGACTGTTTTTTGTGTTCATTGATTTATTCCTTTGCATCTCTTGTGATTTGTGTGAACAGATCGGCATGAAAAACCCGCAACTCTTGGTCTTCTTCATGAGCAACCACTTCTGGTGGAAGCTGTGAGCCGTCATAGAGTCGCCAGACATCTGCAAGCGGACGATAAAGGTGAAACAAGTTCCTTATCCCTGATTCGAATCGTCTTCGGATAACATATTCGGGGACATTGTGACCTCCTTGCCTAACGCGGTTCTTCACACGGGCTACAGCCACATCTACGTCTGGAAGCCAAAGGAAGAACAACACAACCCGGTAACCGGTGCGCTTCATTTCCGTGAGCAGGCGTACATAGCCACGCCCGGACAGGGTCGTCTCAAATCCAAAATTTTCTTTTGAAGCGGTAAGTTCCTTGATCCTGGTCAGAAGCATGTCTCCGGAGCAAACGGCGACAGCCCTGCGGCGATCAGGTCGGCGTTCAGGAATTCACGGCAGTGCACAAAGTCGGGCAAAAATTCGTTGGCAAACGTGGTTTTCCCGGCTCCATTCGGTCCGGCAATAACATAAACCGTCGGATATTCACTCTGAATCTTGTCTTCTTCTGGTTTGGCTTCTGTATTTTTCATTCGTATAATTCGTGTGATTCGTGGTTTCAGTTTTTCTTTTCTTTCTCACGATTCATCTCCGGGTAGGTGGGTACGGATGCAGATTTCAAAACCCATGGTTTCCAGTGCATTTCTCCACAAGGAAGCATCGTCCGGATGGGCATATTGCCCGACCACAAGGAGGCATCGGTCCTCTTCATCCCACACCCAACCGTATTCCACGAAGCGGATACCGTGGGTCTCCAGTTGTTTTCGTAGACTTTCTCGAACCTTCTCTCTGGCATCAAAATCCAGACCGCCGTAGGAAGGTCCCTTGATCAACAGGTAAACCATCTGTTTCCCTACTGGAGCTTTTACAATACTCCGATTGAGCCTAATCTCGCTAATATAAGAATATCGCCTTTAACAGGCGAATAGTCCTTCCGATGTCTGGACGTCCCGCAAACCATTTTGTGAAAAAACAAAAGATAACCCGTCCAAGACTCAACGGCATGACCCGTACGCCCAGAAACGGGCCAGTCTCGACATGGAGATATCCTATAGGGTCTTCATTAAGAGTCAAGCAAAGAACTTGACTCCCTTTTTTCACATTCATGTTTGATCCGGCAATTTCCCGGCATTTTTTAGTCTTTTCAAAACAAAGGAAAGGTCCAGTTCTCTTAGAACTTCCTCGGTTTGCAGGCCAGTTTTTGGGTCCCACCCATGGAGGTTATAATATTCTTCGATCATGCGCTGCCACTCGGGACGCGTAAAAAGGGCCCCTTTGTATGGCCCGATCTTTACAGGCTCGTCAAAAAATCTGGGAGGGGGGTAATCGTCTTCCACCCCAAAACCCGCGTGCAATGTGTTGAACGCTTTCTCAATATTATGAACCTTACGGCCCAGAAGCATAAGGCTGTCGCCCGAAAATGCCATTCCAGTGGCGGCGCTGAGAAGCCCCGCGTATTCCTCGGGACCTAAGAATTTGAGATCCACCCACTTCGAAGTGAAATAGCAAAGGCCCAGCATGTCCACCACTGATTTTAGTTGTTCGTACCAATAAACCACTTTGGCTTTCCCACGGTAGGTTTCCTGTTCCCCCCCGTAAGGTGTCCCAAAAACTGCCAAAGAGTCTTCCGGGGAAATCTTCATCATCCCCGTCATGGTGGCACCATTGAGGTGGCCTCCCCCTCTGGGGGCCACCACAACGCCCAAGGCCCATCCCTTGTCTGCCCGTATCGCCTCTGCAAGGTCCTGGCCCTTTATATGGAC
>JAFDKD010000322.1 GCA_019307165.1 Deltaproteobacteria bacterium
TCCGGAGCCTCCGTTCGGATTGTATTAGGCATTGATGGAAGGGGGATTTGCCAACGGTTATAAATCCCCCCCAGGAGGCTGTCCGACAACCGCCGAATTCCTAGGGAAACTCCTCCCCCTCCCCTTTATCCCCTCCCACGAGGGGAGGGGAATTGGGTTATCAGACAGCCTCCCAGCCCCCTTTGCAAATGGACCTTCCGGGTTTTCAGTGGGTAGCAGGGTACAGAAAAGCCTATCAATTGAAACCGGCAACATTCGTGGTCGTTGTCGTTGTCGTAATCGTAATCGATTTCAATCATCATGGCTATCTGCGGCAGCGATCACATGTCCGAAGCATGGCGGGATTGGGATTCATTATGGTTTGAATTGGCCGTCATCGTTGTCGTCGTCGTTGTCGTTGTCGTAATCGCCGTAAGGCACCCAACTCTCTCTCCGACGGCATATTCGAGTGAAACCCGACAGACGTCAAGCTGCTCATGACCGAACTGCATGATCTCCTCGATTACGACAACGACCACGAGCACCGCTTAGTTGAGCACGAGCGGTTGTTAATGCAATATTCAATCCACAAAAAGGCCCAGATGCTTTCCGTCCTTCAGATTGACCAGCCCCTCCTCGCAGATCCTGAGAAAGGGAATGGCCGCCCCCGTCAGGGTGATAAGGGAGAGGACCGGGTCGCGAAAGGTCATGCCCAGGCCCCTGCACGCAGCGACAAGCGCTTTCTTTTTGCGCGTCGCTTCCCGCAGGCTCAATTCCGACATGATGCCGAAGATGGGCAACGGCAGTTCTTCCAGGACCCGCCCCTTGTCGCAAAGGACCGCCCCCCCCTGTAATTGGGCGATACGGTTGACGGCCAGCGCCATGTCCTCGTCGGCGGCGCCCACCACAATAATATCGGCGGTGTCCCACGAAGCACTGCAGGCAAAGGCCCCGGACCGCAGACCGAACCCCTTGATGAGTCCCGTAAAGGTTTTCCCGGGGCTGTTTGTCCTGTCCACGGCGGCCGCCTTTAACAAGTTCTCCTCGGGCCGGGCGCGTATACGGCCGTCATCCACCGTCACATCCATGTGATGCTCCAGGGTCACCAGATCGGTCACCATGTCCATGACCCTTGCCCGGGCATTTGAACCGCGCGCGGGAAGGTCGATGGCAAAATCCTCCGGCTTCAACTCCCTTGCCAGACGGATGCTGTGCATGCTTTCATGACTGAAGGTGTGGGACCGGGGCCGGGTCTGTAATTCTCCGTTTTCGGCAATGATGCTCCCGTTGCTGATAACGGCCTCGGCCCGAATGGTTCGAATGTCCGGAACAACGATCATGTCGGCGTACCGCCCGGGGGCGATACCGCCGATGAGGTGATCCAGCCGGAAATGCTCCGCCACGTTCAAGGTGGCCATCTGCACCGCCGCTACGGGATCGATCCCGAGATCGATCGCCTTTTGAACGATAAGCTCCATGTACCCCTTTTCCACAAGTTCATCCGGAGCCACACTGTCCGTGGCCAGGATAACGCGCCTCAGATCGACATTCGCATCCTTGATACCGGCAATCGCTTCCAGATCCTTTCGAATGCCCCCCTCCCTCACCATCACGTAAAGCCCCAGCCGCAGCCGGTCCAGCACTTCCTGCTGGTTGATCGGTTCATGGCAGGAAGAAACGCCGGTGGTCAAATAGGCCATGAGGTTACGCCCCTTCGCCCCGGCCGTGTGCCCTTCCAGGACCGCACCTTTGCGCATGGCCTGTATCATGGCCGGAAGAAAGCGGTCAGGTGTTTGCAGTATGTCCTGCCAGTAGGATTCGCCTAGACCGATGACGTCGTCCCGGTCGAGCAGCTGCCCGAGATCCTCTGGTGAAATCCCTGAGACCGCGCTGCTGGTGGACACCATGATGGGCGCGGTGGTGAAAAATTTGATCGGCTGGTCCCTGAGCGACGAGAGAAAATCCAGCACGCCGGCAAGGCCGCACATGGGATATATCTCCAAAACCTCGGTGATGATGGTGGTGGTGCCCCCGCGCATGGCATATTCCAGAAATGCCTCGGCCGTAACCAGCCAAGCGTTGTGGGTGTGGCCGTCGATGAAACCCGGGATAACGGTCCTGCCTTCGGCATCGATGACCTTCGTCGAATCCCCGAGGCAAGGATCGGGCTCCTCCCCCACATAGGCGATCCACTTGCCGCATGTGCATATGGCCCAATTTTCGAGCAGTTCACCGGTATACACGTTCAACAGTGTCGCATTCACCACCGCCAGGTCGGCGGCATGTTTTCCTTCTGCCACATGCATGAGCTTGAGGGCTTCGTCGTATCCCCTTACGTGCGATGATTCCGTCATATTCTTATGTCCTTTTTTTATTCCATACGAGCGACATCATTGGAAGCTGCTCGAACTGCGTTTCTATGTCCGCCGCATTCTGTTACAATAACCTGTATGACTTCAAGTATTATCTTTTTCATGAAAAGCAATTGTCAATTTTTTCGCTCCAATAATCGTCTTTTCAGGCTATTCGGAACATTTGCCCTTGTCCTGTGGGTATTTTCGGCGCTGAGTAGTCAAGCGGGAGAAAAGGCGTTCCCGCCTTCCCATACGGTAAAACGGGGTGACACCCTCTGGGAAATCGCCCGGACTTATGGTATCGACGTTTCCGATCTTAAAGAGATCAACGGCATCAAAGGAAGCAAAATCCTGGTGGGTCAAAAATTGAGGCTCAGGACGGCCCCCGCCCACAACCATATTGTTGAACGCGGGGATTCCCTCTGGGAAATTGCCCATGCCTACGGAATGACCTTGAAGGAACTTAAAAAGATCAACGGGTTGACGTCGAACACAATCTACCCCGGACAGAAATTGCAGTTGGGGACTCGTTCTTACGTGCCCCCGGAAACCTACACGGTCAAAAAAGGCGACTATTTGGCCAGGATCGCCCGTCTTCATCAGATGAGCGTGTCGGAAATCAAAAAATTAAACGGCATGCGCAATTCAGTTATTTATCCGGGCCAAAAACTGAAGGTGAATCCCATTCTCCGCAAAAGCCACGAACTCAGCGCGATCACGGAAATACCCTGGGACGATCTAATGGCGTCTTCCGGCGGACTCAAGCGGATTCCCGCCGGGAACGGTCCATACTACGGTCAACGCCCCAAGGTGAATCAACAACCAAGCACCGTTTATTATGAAGGCCCGCCCAACTCCGTTACCCGAAGTTACAGACAGGCCAGAAAACTCTGGCTCGCATTCGATCGGGAAATTACCCGTGTCGGAAGGTTAAGCGACAACCTGGAAGGTTGGCACTTTGTATTGGATCCCGGGCACGGCGGGCTGGACCCGGGAGCCGTAGTTGAAAACCTGGACGGCAACGGCAAAAAGGTCTATGTGGTTGAAGACGAATATGTCTACGACCTGGCCCTGAGAGTATATGTGATGCTCCGCCTGCACGGCGCTGAGGTCACCATGACCCTGATCAGCCCCAACCACCTCATCCGCGACTCCAACCCGCCCGTCCGCACATTTGTCAATGAAAAGAACGAGGTTTACAACAGCGCGGGGTTCAATAAAAAGGACCGCTGGTCCAACTGGCCCAACGGTGGTCCGAAAGGAAACCTTTCGCGCCGTGTGGCGATCGCCCGAAATGCGTTTGAAAAAGCCCCAAAGAAACGCCGTATTTTTTTGTCTTTTCACGCGGACATCGATCATAAGGCGCCCGAAGCCCCGCTGGTGTTATACTACGAGAGTCGAAACCGCCGTCGTGTGGACACGGTTTCAAGGAATTTTGCCCGGGGCATCCTTACGGCATTGGGCGCCGGCGCACACGCCCGCGGGCAAAACCTGGGTGTCTTGCGGGATAACCCGGCTTTCATCAAGGTGATAGTGGAACTTCGAAATCTCGCGTATACCGACCACGCCTGGGCCTTGCGATTTGAGCAGTTGCGCCAACGTGACGCGGAAAAGGTGGTGAGAGGGGTGTTGAACTATGTGGAACAAGCAAGCTAGTGTCCATCCGGAAACGGCTCTTTTTATACCTCTGAGACGGGTCATCATCGCGCTGTGCATCACGGGGGCCGTATGCATGATGGTCCTACCCCCTGCCCTTTGTTGGGGCCTCGAACTCCATTTGCCCGAACGCGCGTATCAGGGCGATGTGATCGTCGGCCGGGTCAAGCCTACGGCAAGGGTTTTCGTGAAAAACAAGGAAGTCCCCGTGAGCGCTTTGGGATATTTTGCTGTGGGGGTGCCCCGGGATCAAAAAACGGACTTTGCTTTCAAGGCCGCCGTCGGCAAAAAGGAAACGGCCAAGAATATTCTTGTGATGGCATTTCCCTGGAAGGTTCAGCGCATCGAAGGCCTTCAGAAACGTTATGTCTCCCCTCCGCCGGAGGCCGTGAAGCGAATCAAGAGGGACAACCAGACGATCTTGGCGATACGGCGGTCAAAGGGGCTTGCAACGCCTCTTTTTGTCGATGATGGCTTTATTTCTCCGGTCAAAGGTCCCATAACAGGCCCTTTCGGCTCTCGACGCATTCTCAACGGCCGGCCGCGCTCCCCCCATGGCGGGGTTGACTTTGCCGCGCCCAAGGGGGCGCCTGTCCACAGTCCGGCCCCGGGCATCGTTCGCCTGGCGGCAACAGGCATGTATCTCATGGGAAATGTCCTGATGATTGACCACGGGCTCGGCGTGCGGTCCATATTCATTCACCTGGACCGCATACTGGTACGGGAAGGCGATCGCATCGAGCAGGGGCAGCGCATTGCGCTTGTGGGAAAAACCGGCCGTGCAACCGGCCCCCACCTCCATTGGGGCGTCAGCGTGGGTGTTACCACCGTCGATCCCGTCAGGCTCGGCAGGAGCTTTGAATGAAGATCCCGGCCGTTCCTCGGGCGCTCACCCGGACCGCCATCAGGCAGGGCGCCCTCGCACTGGCGGGCGAAGACCCGGACCTTGCCCGTCTTCTCGATAAACTTGGAGAGCCCCCTATGTGGGCGCGACGGCCCGGTTTTACCGCGCTCGTTCAAATCATCCTTGAACAGCAGGTCTCACTGGCCGCCGCACGCACGATGTACCGGCGCCTTTACGCTCGACTGGGTGGCGTAACCCCGGATGCCGTCTGTGCCGTGGAAGCCGCCGGACTCAGGGAGATCGGGCTGACCAGACAGAAAGCCGGCTACTGCTTTGACTTGGCCGCGCAAGTCCTCGACGGGACCCTCGATCTCCCCTCGCTGGCACGCCTCCCCGACGACGAAGGCCGACTTGCCCTGCAGGCCGTACGGGGACTCGGGCCCTGGAGCGTCGATATCTATTATGTCACGGCTTTGCGGCGGCCCGACATCTGGCCGCGGGGAGACCTGGCCCTGGCGACTGCGCTACGAGACGTTAAGCGCCTGGGTCATCTTCCGGACAATGAGGAGCAGCAGGCCCTTGCCCGCAGATGGGCCCCGTGGCGATCGGTGGCGGCCCGTTTCATGTGGGCGCAATACCTTTCGGCCCGAGGGAAGTACTCTAGCGAATCCGACTCTGGGAAAAGAACTTAAAGCCTTCATATATGGGTGCGCAAGCAAATTCACGGGTCTTTTAGATTGTACGACAGGAATTCAATCCTGGAGGACAATGTGATTCCCTCAATACGGATTTATGAGAAATTTTCTGAAATCAAACGGCACATAATCGGCCTATTTCTGAAAACAAGTTTTTTAATCATCATGACATCACTCCCGGCAACCGCCTCCTTTCTTACATTCAATGAAAATGTTGAGGATGCTCTGCAGGGAGACTGGGGGAAGATCAACCTCAATATTCGCTGGCGATTCGAGTATGTGGATCAGGAAGGAAAAGGCATCGCAAAGGGCGACCCGATACGTGTTCGGCTGGGGTATTTAACTCCAAAGTTCGCCGGGTTTCAGGTATTCGGGGAATTCGAAGGCAACACGCCGGTTTTCATTGAAGAGTACAACAGTACCCGGAATGGAAAAACCCGGTATCCGATCATAGCCGATCCCGCGGTGGCCGAGCTTAATCAGGGCTGGCTCTCTTATTCAGGGGTTCCGGATACGACTCTCAAGGCGGGACGCCAAAAGATCACATTCGACAACCAACGCTTCATAGGGAGTGTAGGATGGCGGCAGTTGGAGCAGACCTACGATTCGGCGGGCATCGTCAATCGGTCCATAGGGAATTCCGATTTCAGATTCGCCTATATCGGAAACGTCAGAAATATTACCGGCAGGAATGTCAAAATGACCTCGCCGATCTTGAATCTCGGTTACACATTTCCCGAGATAGGGAGGCTTACGGCATATGGGTATTGGCTCGATTACACTGACGCCAAGAACAGCGGCCCTTTCCCATTTGCATTTTCCACACAAACTTATGGCATTCGCTTTAACGGATCGACAAGACTTAAGCGCAATTTGAAGGCGCTGTATACTGCGGAATTTGCCTCCCAGGCGGATTTCCAAAACAATCCAAAAAACTACCGGGCCAATTATTACAACTTTATCGGCGGGTTGAAGGTCACCAATACCGGAGCGGCTTTTTCAGACATCATCGGAAAAATCGGATGGGAGTATCTCGGGTCCAATAATAGTGTCGGGCTTCAGACGCCGCTTGGCACCAATCACGCCTTTCAGGGTTGGACGGATCAGTTCCTGGTCTCTCCCCCTGCAGGCGTAGTGGATTTATACGGGGTACTTGGGGCTAAAATCCTCGGCATCGAATTGCTTGCCGTTTACCATCAGTTTGATTCCGCAGTTGGCGGGACGGATTACGGCAGCGAAATCGATTTGAAAATATCAATGACATTCGCGAAACATTACACGTTTTCGGCAGTTTACGCAGACTATTCTGCCAAAGAGTTTAAGACCGATACCAGAAAATTCTGGTTACTGGCGGTGGTCGATTTTTAAAAATCTCTACCCGGTGTATTTACTGTCACCAGTACATAGCTCGATACAAATACATCTCTTTTTTATGCCGGCGCTGATTCAAAAAATATCATAGGTTCTGAAATACCAACAAAAACAAAAGGAGAACAGACATGAATGTACGGGTTGAGCAAAGCGGTCCGGTTACAACGATGATCATTAACCGCCCTGAACGACGAAACGCTATAAATGAGAAAACCGCCGGCGAACTCTTGGAAGCCTTTGAGGCTTTTGAACAGGACGAAGACGCTTTGGTGGCGGTACTTGCCGGTGCAGGCGGATGTTTTTGCGCGGGCTGGGATCTCAAGGATTTCGCAACTGAGGGGTTCCCGGAGTCGTACGATCCGGAAGGTGATGGTGCGCTCCGCGTATCACGCCGCCTTTTAAACAAACCCGTGATCGCTGCCGTCGACGGATATGCCGTTGCGGGCGGTCTTGAACTGGCCCTGTGGTGTGATCTTCGCATCATGGAGGCTGATGCCGTATTCGGTGTTTTCTGCAGGCGGTGGGGTGTGCCGCTTATCGATGGGGGTACTGTGCGCTTGCCCAGACTGATCGGAGCCGGTCACGCACTCGACATGATCCTGACCGGTCGTCCGGTGGGATCTGATGAGGCACTGGCGTGGGGTTTGGCCACCCGTGTCGTTCCCCAGGGCCGGGCCCGGGCGGAAGCCCAAGCACTGGCTGCAGAGATCGCATGCTTTCCACAGATTTGCATGCGCGCGGACAGGATGTCGTGCCACCGTCAGTGGGGCCTGGACCTGGCTGATGCGTTGCGCAACGAGGCGATTGAAGGAGATCGACCGCTTCGAGAAGAGGCGCACCGAGGCGCAAGCCGCTTTGCTGACGGACTCGGCCGCCGAGGTTCCTTTGAGAGTATTTAAAGGGGAAGTAAAAGGATCGTGGTATCCAACGGTTCTGTGAGTGAAAAAGCTTTCATTCATCAGCCGATAAAACCTTGAAACGCAGGCATTTTCTTAAGCCTCCCCACATTAAATCCGGGGCCGGGGATGATCCCGTTGCCCCGGTTCCATGGGATGAGGCTCAATCCATGTCAATCAGGAAATGGCCCTTTTCCACAAGCTCGACGCCTTTCCGCTATCGCGCTCGCCTATTTCATGACGGCTCCAAAATCACCGAACATCTTGAACAGGTTCATGGCTTTCTTTGACGGCTTCACCTTTTCCTGTTTGGTCAGGGCAAGGGGCGGGATGAATGCCCTGTCAAATGAAACGAAATCCTTTTTCAGTTCCTGAGGCGCAAAGCCCGTGAAAACAAACCATGCGCCCAAAAGCAGGGCGCCAAGTGTTACGGTTGTCCTCTTCATCGTGGTTACCTCTCTTCAATTGATAGCGGGATTTCCTTCGGATGGCGTTGAATATAACCATTCCATGCGCATTTGCACTCATGTCTACATTTTTTTCCTTTCAACCCAAAGCCCCGGCTGATGCAGGCGTCGATATTGACATCAGGCGATTTGCTTGATAATGATCAAAAAAAAAAAAAAAATTAAGTGAAATGCAAGAAAAGGAGGTTG
>JAFDKD010000323.1 GCA_019307165.1 Deltaproteobacteria bacterium
CATCAAGCCCGGAGATCTGCTCCACTACAAGGGTCATACCACCGATTTCACCGAACAGGTGACCAGCATACAGATTGACAACGCAGCGGTGGAGGAGGCCAATGCCGGGGACATGGTGGGAATCAAGGTGAAAGAGAGGGTCAGGGAAAACGACAGCGTTTACCGTGTGGAAGCATAATCCTCTACCGCTTTCAATGCCTTGGGGATCAGCTTTCGGATAAAGCCTTCCTGGTCAAAGGTGTTCAATTCCCGGTATTTGTCGTAGCCCGGATGGGTCCGGCTGAGTTCCGGGATCTTAGCCTGGAGGCGGGGCGCAAGGTCATTGTATTGATCGATCAGTTCGGCCAGAGCGTGCGCCTCACCGGGATATCGCTCGATCCACTCCAGTCGCTTCATGCATTCGAAGCGTACCTGGTCCAACACGAAAAGATAAAGATCGATAACGACCATCTTGTTTTTCGGCGTCAGTTCATTAAACTCGAATCCGGTCCCCAATCCCTTCAGATTCATAATCAAATCGTAGAGATAAAACGTCCCTTTGTCTTTTCCTTGGGCAAGGTAAGACAATGTTTCCATTGACATGTCGGTGAACCGGGTATCCGGGCCGAACGGTTCGCCGAATCGGGACACCCAGTTACGGTACCCCCTTTTCACGGCCGCCCGAAAGCGGACCTCCTGCAGGTCTATCACACGGGACATCATTACTCCTTTTTGCCGCCGTCTTTACCTAAATGCAAGACCGCACTTGATACAGCGTGGCCCCCGCTGCTGTTTGAATCCGCACATGGGGCACATGGTGAAGTCCTGATAGGTGGCAATGGACGCCATTTCGCTTGAATGGTCGGGATGGGCGGGGTCTTCCATGAAGCCGTCCGCCTCGATGGTAGCTCTGCCCCCTGCCTCCTGAACGGCGTCCGCATACTGCCTCGCCTCCGGGAGCGACATACCCCCTTTCAGCACCACCGGGGCACCGGCGATCATGTGGTCAACGGTCGCCGCGGGGACCCCGATTCGAGCCATTCCTGTCTTGAAATCGCCCGCCTCCGTAATAGGATTATGAAAAAGGACCCGGTATTTTTTTACCACGTCCGCTCCTTCCGGGACGTTCTCCCGAAGGGCATTCCGATGGCCCTTCCGGCATCTATGGGCAGTGAAAAATGGCAGTGGCGGTGCTGACAGCCAAACCAATAACACTAACGAATTTAAACATTATTTTGCATAAATACTATTCATAAAACAGCCATCCATCCAGGAGGCTTTTTTAAGCCGCAGACGTACCGCAGTCTCTCACAAGACGGCGGGCGGATAAATGCCGCGGTTTCTTCAGGGAGTGGGAGGTTGGAGTGCGCTCAGCCCAGACAGGCTTTGACAAACCCGAAAAAGAGCGGGGCCGGCTTCTCCATCCTCGACTTCAACTCCGGATGGGCCTGGGTTGCTACGAAGTATTTCGAGGCGGGAAGTTCAATAAATTCCACCAAACGCCCGTCACGGCTGGTCCCTGAAAAGACCAGCCCGTGTTCGAGAATGGTGTCATGATACGCCGGGTTGACCTCATATCGATGCCGATGCCGTTCCGAGGCCTCTTCCGTGCCATAGAGCTTGCGGACCACGGACCCTTCTTTGAGCAGCGCCGGATAAGCGCCAAGCCGCATGGTGCCGCCTTTGTCGCTGATTTCCCGTTGTTCGGGCAGAATATCGATGACCGGATGCGGTGTGTTCGGGTCCATCTCGGTGGAGTTGGCCCCCGTCAGCCCGCAGACGTTCCGGCAAAATTCGATTACCCCCAGCTGCAGCCCCAGGCAGAGTCCCAGAAACGGGATGTCGCGCTCCCTGGCCTGCCGAATCGCTTCGATTTTTCCCTCGGCGCCGCGCGAACCGAATCCCCCGGGGACCACGATGCCGTCCACCTGGTCCAAAAAGGAGGTGTCTTTCAAATCGGTCGTTTCCACCCATTGCAGGTTGACCTTGCACCCCAGATGCCCGGAACAGTGGTTGAAAGACTCGACAATGGAAGCGTAGGAATCTTCCAGTTTGGTGTATTTTCCGCACATGGCCACCGTGATTTCCCTGGTGGGATGCCGTATGTTTTCAATGAGTTGCTTCCATTTCCTCAAATCGGGGGGACTATAGATATTGAGCTTCTTGTGGATGATTTCAGGAAGCCCTTCACGTTCGAAGATAATCGGGATCTCATAGATATCTTCCACATCCAGACCCGTGATCACGGCTTCCGGGCTCACGTCGCAGAAGCTGGAAATCTTGCCCTTGATCTCTTTGGTCAGAAATTCGGAGCACCGGCCGATAATAATATCGGGAAATATGCCGCGCTGCTTCAGAAGATTGACGCTTTGCTGGGTCGGTTTCGACTTCTGCTCGCTGACGCCGTACGGAATGGGAACATATGTCAGATGGATATAGATAATGTTTTCACGGCCCACGTCCTCTTTCAACTGGCGCATGGACTCGAGAAACAACTCGTTTTCGATGTCGCCCACGGTCCCCCCGATCTCCACGATAACCAAATCGGGGTTTTCATCCTTGGCCACGCTGAATACATGATCCTTGATGACGTTTGTGACATGGGGGATGTACTGAACCGTCTTTCCCAGGTAGTCCCCCCGCCGCTCCTTCTGCCTGACCATGTCGAACACCTTTCCCATGGTCAAGTTCCATTTGGTCTGACACGTAACCGCCAGAAACCGCTCGTAGTGCCCGAAGTCCATGTCCACTTCGCCCCCGTCGTCCAGCACGAACACCTCGCCGTGCTCAAAGGGGTTCATGGTGCCCGGATCCACGTTGAGGTAGCCGTCGCACTTGATGGGGACGATTTTGAGCTTCGATGAGAGTAGATGACCTATGGATGCCGCCGCGATTCCTTTTCCAAGGCCTGAAAGGACGCCGCCGGTTACGATGATGTATTTGGTGGGCATAACATTTCTAATATTTTAATATTATTCAATAAATTGGCAGGAACTGTATCCGGTCGGAGAGTCGCGCCCCGCATCGCAGAGGGGCTTCCGAATTGAAGTGGAACTTAGCCCTATTCCGTCATTTAGTCAAGGCATAAAACCCTTTAAATCCACCATCGATTTTGTCCACCATGCTTTTCTCGGCATATGATTTGCGGGCTGACTTCCTCAGCTGTTTGTTGTCCCGTCTTCGCTGCTTCGCAGCTACGCCGCGGCAAGCAGTGGTTAGTTGTCCGTAGTTGGTTGTTCGTTGGAGGGCGTTATCCGTTATTAACTGATAACTAAATTCCGAGTCCCGAAATCCGACTTCTTATCTCCGATCTCCGCTTCGCTCCAACAGGCGGTTAATATAAATAAACTTGCACATGTTAAACAAACAAATTATCGTGTGCCCTGCGCCCTGTTTTGTTATAAAACAACAGGGTCTCTAAGGATTTTGACCCAGTATGAATCCAGCTTGTCCCGGAGCATTTCCATGTCTGCCATCATCGCTATCGTCGGAAGACCCAATGTCGGCAAGTCCACCCTGTTCAATCGGCTCACCCGATCCAGGGGCGCCCTGGTGGACGATTTTCCCGGCATCACCCGGGACCGTCTATATGCGTCGCTTTCCTTCGAGGGCGTTCCTCTTACGCTGGTGGATACGGGCGGTTTCGACGACCTGGACCGCGATCCCCTGGTGACAAAGGTAAAATCCCAGATTGAGGCTGCCATCGAGGAGGCGGACCGGGTCATCTTCATGGTCGATGGGCGTCAGGGGCTCCTTCCGGGAGATGAGGCGGTCGCCAAGTTGTTGCGCCGGTCCGGCAAAATGAGCCTTCTGGCCGTGAATAAGCTGGACGGCCCCGAACATCATCATCTGACCGCCGAATTTTTCAAACTCGGCCTGAAGGCGGTATACCCCATCTCCGCCGCCCACGGGTACGGTATCCGTGACCTTATGGAGGACATCGTCCGGGACATACCCGCCCATCAGCCGGAATCCCTTGAGGGCGGCGCCGTTCGCGTGGCCGTCTTGGGCAGACCCAATTCGGGAAAGTCCTCGCTGATCAACCGAATTCTGGGGCTGGACCGGCTGGTGGTCAGCGAACTGCCGGGAACCACCAGGGACACGGTAGATACGCCGTTTGAATACCACGGCAGGCACTACCTGCTGATCGACACGGCCGGCATTCGCAGGAAGGCCAAGGTCAAGGAAAAAATCGAGAAATTTTCTGTTATAAAAGCCATCAAAAGTCTGGATCGGTGCCACATCGCGGTCGTCCTGCTGGACGCGGAAAGGGGGATCGCGGAACAGGACGCCCGGATCTGCGGCTATGCCCTGGAGCGCGGCAGGGGCATGGTGCTGGCGGTCAACAAGTGGGACCTGGTCAAGGGCGACCTCCGCGCCGGCAAACACCTGGATGACCAGATCGCCCGGCAGCTGAAATTTCTCTCTTTCGTTCCCCGCCTGAACATGTCCGCCCTGACGGGCGAGCGCGTCATGAAACTGCTACCTAAAATCGACCAGGTTTACGATCAGTTCTCCACCCGCGTCCAGACTTCGGCCGTCAACACGGCTATCCGGCAGGTGATGGAAAAACACCCCCCGCCCTGGACAGGGCGCGGAAGGTTGAAATTCCTGTATGCCACGCAGGTGGCTTCGCGCCCGCCTACGTTCGTGTTGTTTGTCAACCGGCCGGAAATGATCCATTTTTCCTACGAGCGTTTTGTCGTTAACGAACTCAGGGCCCGACTGGGTCTGGAATTGACGACCATACGGCTGAAGTTCAAGAAACGGGAGTAAGTTAGGTGGAAGCGCCGCCTCTGGCCGGGGGGCGGCCAGACTAGTCATCAGGGAAACTTAGAGAAAACAATCT
>JAFDKD010000975.1 GCA_019307165.1 Deltaproteobacteria bacterium
CGAAAGCAGCATGGAAGCGATGATGGTCACGGAAAACTGGCGGTAGATGACCCCGGTGGAGCCGGGGAAGAACGCCATGGGGCCGAAGACCGCCGAGAGCACCAGCCCGATGCCAACCAGGGCGCTGGTGATCTGCTCCATGGACTTGGCCGTGGCCTCCCTTGGAGAAAGCCCCTCCTCGCTCATGATCCGCTCCACGTTTTCCACCACCACGATGGCGTCGTCCACCAGGAGCCCGATGGCCAGCACCATGGCGAACATGGTCAGCATGTTGATGGAGAACCCGAAAAGATCGAGGACCGCGAAGGTCCCCAGGAGCACCACCGGTACGGCGATGGTCGGAATCAGGGTGGCCCGAAAGGTCCCCATGAAAAGATACATGATCACAAAGACCAGCAGGACCGCTTCCAGAAGGGTCTTGACCACCTCTTCGATGGCCACCCGGGTAAAGAGGGTCGTGTCGTAGGGATAGACCACCTTCATGCCGGGGGGGAAATACCGGCTCATCTCTTCCAGTTTCTGTTTGACGGCCTTGGCCGTGTCCAGTGCATTGGCGCCGGCGGCCTGCCGGATGGCCATGGCGGCGGAGGGTTTGCCGTTGTGATCGGAGATGATATCGTAACGCTCGGTCCCCAGTTCTGTCCGGCCGATGTCCTTGATGCGGACCACGGAGCCGTCGGGGTTGGTGCGGATGGGGATGGCGGCGAACTCCTCAGGGGCCTGGAGCAGATGCTGAACGATGATGGCGGCATTCAGGCGCTGGCCTTCCTTTGCGGGCGCCCCGCCGAACTGACCGGCGGAGACCTCCACGTTGTATTGCCGAAGCGCCATGATGACATCTTCCATTGTCAGGTGGTAATTGGTCAGTTTATCGGGATTGACCCAGACCCGCATGGCATACTGGGTTCCGAAATTTTCAACCTCGCCCACCCCCGGCACCCGGGACAGGATCTTCTCCAGGTTGGACTGGGCATAGTCCCGCAGGTCTTCGCCGTTCATGCTGCCGTCTTCCGAGATCAACCCCACGATGATCAGGTAGTTTCGGGTCGACTTGCTGACCTTAACGCCGGAGCGCTGGACCACGTCGGGGAGACTGGCCATGGCAAGCTGCAGTTTGTTCTGCACCTTGGACCAGGCAACATCCGGATCGGTCCCCGGCGCAAAGGTCAGTTCGATGCGGGACGCACCGGACGAAGAACTGTTCCCGGAGAGGTAGATCATATCGTCCAGGCCGGTCATTTTCTGCTCGATGATCTGGGTCACGGTGTTTTCAACGGTTTCCCCCGAGGCCCCGGGATAAAAGGAATCGATGGCGATGGAGGGCGGCGCGATGGGGGGGTATTGGGATATGGGCAGATTGTAGATGGCCAGGCCGCCGGCCGCCATCATGATGATGGCGATAACCCAGGCAAAGACCGGGCGGGCCAGAAAGAATTTTGAGAACATCAGCCACCTCCGTCCTTAGTCTTTTGTGGCCGTGTGCCGGGTCCTGCCGCAGGCCCGCGCCTGGTTTTGGCCTCATCAAAAGGGCCAGCCTTCACAACCGTACCGGGCCACGAGCCATTTATCGCCTATGGCCCGGTCGAGCGTGAGCATCCGCTGCTGGGCCTTGCCCCCGGCATCCACGATCATCGCGAAAGGATTCCCCTTGCGGTCGCGGGCAACCCCCTGCTGGGGGACAAGAATTACCTGTTCATTGACGCCTTCTTTAATAACCGCCTGGACAAACATGCCCGGCAGGAGAACGCCTTCCGGATTTGGAAAAACAACCCGCAGGATGACGGAGCCGGTCGTCGGGTCTACCGTGACATCGCTGAACTGCAGTCTCCCTTCCTGCGGGTATGCCGTGTCGTCTTCCAGGATGAGCTTGACCTTGTTCTGCTCCGTTCCGTTCTGATTGAGACGGCCGTCCTTCAGGCGCCTCTTTAAGCGCAGCAGTTCGGTGGTGGATTGGGGCACATCCACGTAAATGGGGTCCAGTTGTTGAATGGTTGCCAGGGCCATAGGCTGATACGCCGTCACGATAGCGCCCTCTGTCACATTGGATCTACCGATGCGGCCGGAGATGGCCGCGGTGACACGACAGTATCCCAGATTGATACGGGCCGTCTCCACCTGCGCTTTCCAATATTGGATATCAGCCTGGGCCTGTTTCAGGGCCGCAGCCGCGTCGTCGCAGTCCTGCCGGCTCACCGCTTTATCC
>JAFDKD010000324.1 GCA_019307165.1 Deltaproteobacteria bacterium
GGGAATGCGCTCGTCGCCCCCGGGCATGGCCATGGCGGCGGCGCCCATGTTGGCCACATTGATGGCGGCACTCACCGGATTTTTCATTTTCAGGGCCAGTTCGGCTGAGCGTTGAAAACGATCGAAAGCGTCATGAGGTTTGCCTTCGGCATAGGCCAGGTGCCCGGCCCGATGGGCCAAGAGGGAAACGCCATACAGATCCCGCTCCGGGATGGGAAGGCCGGGAGGATATTGCGCCAGCTGCCGGTTGAGCAGATCCCGGGCCGGTTGGAGAACCCCCAGTTCCGTCTGGATCCTGGCGATAAAGGTTTCCGCCAGGCGCACTTCCTGCTCGGCCGAAAAACCGAATGCCGCGCTCGTTGCGCCCGCTTCGTCCAGGGCCACGTCCAGTGTCATGCTGATGGCGGCGGTCCCGCGCTCCCCTTTATCTCGCGAAGGCACACCATACTGCCCGACAAGGTCGATCGTCTCCCTGAAACCGGCAATGGCCGACTGTAAAAGCGCATGCCGCCGGGGACCGGGTGTTTCGTCCGCCTGCATATAGTCGCAATAGGCCGAAGAACGCCGGTTGACCGCGAGGTTGGG
The DNA here is from genome assembly GCA_019307165.1 of Deltaproteobacteria bacterium. GTDB lineage: Bacteria > Desulfobacterota > DSM-4660 > Desulfatiglandales > Desulfatiglandaceae > JAFDKD01. The sequence goes on from JAFDKD010000324.1 coordinate 586, forward strand.
GTACCGGCCCAGGCCCCGGTTCAGCAGAAAGGCCTGTTCAAAAGAGGAACGGGCACGCGCCCACCGGCCTTCCTCCTGATAGGCGAGTCCCAGGCGGTCCAGCATTTCCGCCTTGAGTTGAATCATCCGTTTCGGGAACTCGAGCGCCTCAGTTGCGCGGACGAGCATGGTTTCGAGGGAAGGCATGCTTTCGGTGTCGCCCTCGGGGACAAGGGGAGACAATTGTCCGACGATGGCTTCCTGCTCAAGAATATTGGCCCGCATGTCGTTGCGGTAACTCTCCCATGCGGCACCGGGCGGGGGGCCCACATGACGTGCGCTGGTCTCGAACACCCTGCCGTTGAGGTCGCTTTGGCGTTGGACCAACAGCCGGGCCTTTTCCTCCTGCCGGGGCTGCCGCAACGCAGGCGTCAACAGGCGGTCCGACACATACCGGTTGATTTTGCCCATGACCACGGAACACCGTTTGGGGTCGATCCGTTTGTCGATCAGTTCCAGTGCCCTGCTAAATGCCAGGATGGGTTGTTCCCTGTCCCGCACTTGAAAGGCGCACTGCCCGAACCTTCTGAAGAAGACGATCTCGGTCTCCTCGCGATCGAAGGCAACACCGCTGTTGTACCGTTCGAGGTAATATTCGAAGGCCCTGGCATACTGGCCCAGGAGGAAATGGATGTTACCGAGGTTGAGGGCCAGATGGGCCGCGTTTTCCGGGTCTTCCGCCCGGTCATTGAGAAAATAGGCCTTCTGATAAGACGCCAGGGCCGATTCCAGATGCCCCGGCCTGCCATGGACGGTCTCCAGGACTTCCCAGATGTACCCCCGGGTCTGGTGGTAGTATGCCACCTGGCCCTGCGTGGAAATGGCCCGGTCGATGAGGCCTCCCGCCTCATCCAACGCCTCCGGACCTTCCCTGTAGGTCATGCACAGGCCTACGGCATAGAGGGTGACGGGATCATCCGGCCGGCGCTCCAGTTCATGAATGTAATGGCCCAGGGCGGTGGGGATCTGTTTTCGGGCCGCCGCGCACTTGATGTATCCCCGGTGGGCGGCCACCAGCCCGTAGTCTTCCCGAATCAGCCGGGTAAATGCGCTCTGGGCCGCGGGAATCTCGCCCAACCGAAACAGAAATTCAGCGGATGCAAGGGATTTTCGCACGTATCCCGCGCGCGCGAGCCGGTATACCCGGTCCTCGAACGGACGCCCCGTCATCTCTGTTTCGTAGAGGTCCAGGGCCTGCCTGAACCGTTCCTCCTCATAGAGGATTTCAGCCAGGGCCAGACGCGCGGCCGCGGTCTGAGAGTTGGTAGTCTCGAATTGAGACATGACCTGTTGATAGGCCTTTTTGGCCGCGGCCCGATCCCCGTTGGCATAATGCAGGTCGCCCAGGCGGTTCCACGCCCCCATGGAAAGTTTGGGCAGGTCCTCACGATATTTCAGGGAAATCCGCGACAAGGACCGCGCCTGATCTTCCAGGTCCGGCGAATCCCCTCCCCCGACTCGCAGTTCGAGAATCCGTTCAACGGCCTGATCGGCCCAGAACGCCATGTCCGGATATTGGCGCACCACCTTGATGTATGCGGAAAATACGGCGCTGCTTCTCCCGACCCGCGCAAAGAGATCCGCCCTGAGGACCGCTGCCTCGGCCTTATCTCTCCGGTGGGTGTCGTCCGCCTCGATGACCCGGGTCAATTTCTCTATGGCGTTCAGCAGGGGCTCAGCGCCCTGCCCCAGCCGCGAAAGAATTCGGGCCTCTTCAATGGCCGCCCTGGCCCAAATATCAGGGTCGTCGGGATATGAACGCAACAGGGCGTCCAGCCGTGCGCGCGCATCCTTCAGCACGCGCGCCCGGTCCGCCCTGGTTATTGCGGCGTCTCCCCGGACAAAGGCGCGAATTCGAACCTGGTGAATTTCCGCAAACGCCGCCTCCGGCAGGACCGTCTTATAGGTATCGCTTGCGAGGGAATAGGCGTCAGCCGCCGGGCCGGGCATGGCCAGGCCGTCGTACAGGCGCCCGATTGCGCAGGCCGATGTTGCGGCCAATGCCTCATGATCGGGGAATCGCTCCAAGACCCGCCAAAGGGCAACCATGTTCAGAAAAGGATCAGGCGGGACCTGCAAGGCCACATCGTTTGCAAGCGCTGCCTGTGCTTTCACCGTATCTTTAGAGGGGATTTCGCCTTCCGGAGGCAATGACCACAGATTGCCGACCCCGCGCCTGGTTGACAGGAAAAAAAGTCGGGACCCGGCAAGGAGCGGATTGAACGAGGAATAGGACGAAGAGGTGAGCGGAAAGGCCCTGCCCGACGGGTCATCGGCGCGTGCCCGAAAAACGGCCCCGCCGTCATTCACGCCGACCTTCCCGTCTCCGTCCGTATCCAGGGAAAACCGGGTAAAATAAACATATGCGCCGTCCGCGGACCAGACCGGAAAAAGGTCCCTGGCAGGTCCGCGTGTCAGCGGCGTGACCGCGCCGCTGTCCAGTTCCAGGACAAATATGTCCCCTGTCGCGTCTTCCCGGAATGAGACAAAGGCGCATTTTCCCCCGTCCGGAGACAGAGCCGGGAACGCGCCGTCCCCCCCTGTATCGAGCACGGTGGGGCCTGACTCAAGGTTTGTCAGGTCGAGCGCAACAACGCGTCTTCCGGGTTTGCCGGGAGTTGCCTGATGAAAAAAAAGTCGGCCGCCGTCCGCTGAAAAGGCCGGGGCCCCGTCTTCGGTGTCCCTACCGGTCAGGCGGCGCGGTTGCGCGTCCTCGCGTCCCCATTCCAGCAGGTAAATATCCCCCTTGACGTCATATCCTGCGCCCACATAGGCGACCCACCGCGCGTCGGGGGAAATGGCGGGCGCGGACAAGGCGCCCGCCTCCCGCAACAACTGTTTCGGGGCCGGCATGCGCCCCGGTTTCAGCGATCGTACGATCAACTCTGAAAAACCCCGGCGGGCAGCCGTATGGACGAGCCATCGGCCGTCACCCGACACGGCCGCATAAAGGATCGGGTCGGCTTCAAAGGTGACCTGTTCCGGCTGATGCACGGGAAGCTTTCGGGGCCGCACGCGCCGCTGCGTCTCGGTACCGAAAAAGGACGTGTCGTCTGTATGCCCCGGCGCCGCAAGCACGGAATCCGATGTCTTGGACACGGGCGCCGCGCACGAGAAGAGGACCCATGACAACGCCAGTGCGAAAAGACAATAGGCGGTAAAGATTGCGCCCCGTCGTTTCCAGTGGGCCGACGAGTGATGCAAGGGCGTCATGGCTTCTCCGTCCACAACCCGTCCTCGTTCTGGATTTTTTCTCCGGACAACGCGTTTTCCCGGTTGAGCTTTCCAAACACGCGGCGGACCTGTGGCAGATCGTCTTTGCTGAGACCCGGGTCCGTTTCCACCACACGCCGCATAATGGTCTCCCTGGCCTCATTGACCTGCCCGACCACTGCCTTGAATTCGGGTTCCGGATAGCGTTCGACAAAATCCGTCAGGTCTTCCGGCGTGGCGGTCGTCTCCATGGGAAAGGCCTTTAATAGGCCTTCATTGCCTTCACCCACCCATCCCAGGCGCTTAAAGGCATCGATGTCGTCCTGGTTGAAGGCCATGACCTGTATGGCGTCCACCGCGTCCTGCTGCTCCCGGCTCCTGCGGGGCGGGGATTCGATTTGTCCGGTCGGGTCCACGCCCCTGACGGATGCGACCAGCAGCACCTCGTCGGACAGGCTGTTGTAAGCGCCCAGGACCTGGTTTTCCAGGGCCGTGCGTTCGCTGACCACATTGACCTGGACCTCGGCAAGGGTGCACCCGAAACAAAGGAAACATACGCCGGTAAAAAGAATGAGTCGGTTCATGGCCGCCCCCTGAACATTTGGAATGTGAAGAACACGGACAGTAAAGAATCCCCGCTCATAGAACGTGGGTTTCTAAAGAAAAGTGATTAAAAGCGCTCTGTTCGAACAATATAATGCGTCAACACGCCATGTGCCATCTCAATTGGGTTGTCGTGGTGTGTGCCAGATACATCATGCATGTTTTTTTGTCGCGGATAAAGCCTTTCCCAGGACCCTCGGTCATATTCCTGATGGGTAACTATCTGATATAAATATGACGGACATTATAGCAGGAAAAAGCAATTTTGCCTTGAGGGCATCAGAGGACAAGCGAAGACAAGTAGTCGAAGGCCCGGCGCAGTTCAATACCATCGACCATCCGTTCCGTTCGGATATGGCGGACCACCTGCACAGCCG
>JAFDKD010000325.1 GCA_019307165.1 Deltaproteobacteria bacterium
AGAACTCAGGCGCCGGGCGGCCGAGGTGGCGGCCGCGCACGGCATGCCCCTGGTTATTCAGCAGACCCGGTGCCCCAAGAAGGTCTCCTTGAATCGGATTTTCCGAAGGACCAAGGAAAACTACGAATCCAACGCATTGACCGAACAGGCCTACACCAATAACCTCAAAAAATTCGAACCCGTGGACCTGGCCGACCTGAAGGCTCGCCATCCGGACCTTGACCTCATTCATCTGGTGGTGGATACCACGTCCGATTCGACCGATGACTGGATGGTGGTGGACAGGGTCGTCCGGTGACCCATAAGGATTTGTATTTTGATATGATATGATGCTGGGTCCCCGCCGGATTCATGCGGGGACGACAAGAAGGGGCGCGGATCGGCGATCCCGCCGTTTTTTGGCGGGGGATGGGCGACCTTTGCGTTCTTGGCGAGAGAAATAATAACCGTAACGGAGAGGTTGTTATCTCGCATCGTGGTGAAATCATAGAGAGAATATAGGTGTCAGTACTGTGGACAACCGACTCGAACCGTTAAGACAAAAAATTGCCGCTGCCCGACGACAGGTTGAATCGGACCTGGTTTTCAAGGCCGCCCATGTGGTGAATGTGTTCACCGGAGAAATCCTCAAGGCGGATGTGGCTGTCTGCCGGGGAACGATCGTGGGTGTCGGTCCCGAATATCGCGGCAAATTGGAAATTAGGGCGGAGGGAAAGTGGCTCCTGCCCGGCTTGATGGATGCCCACTTTCATGTGGAAAGCAGCATGATGACCCCTCGCCGCCTGGCCGAGGCCCTGCTCGTACACGGAACCACCGCTATAGTGGGCGACCCCCATGAAATCGCCAATGTCATGGGCCTTCCCGGCATCGAGTTCATGCTTCAGGACAGCCGGAATATTCCCTTCGACATATTTTTCATGGCCCCTTCATGCGTGCCCGCAACACACCTGGAGACCTCGGGCGCGGCGTTGGAGGCCCCCGACATCCTGAAGCTGAAAAACGAGCCCCGCATCCTGGGGCTGGCGGAAATGATGAACTTTCCGGGCGTTCTGTCGGGCAGTGCCGGGGTGTTGGAAAAAATCCGGGTTTTTGAAAACGGGATCATTGACGGACACTGCCCCGGGCTCACGGGATACGACCTGCAGGCCTACCTTAGCGCGGGAATCGGTTCGGATCATGAAACCACGCAGCCGCAAGAGGCACTGGAAAAACTGAGGGGCGGCATGATGCTCATGATCCGGGAAGGTACCTCGGCAAAGAACCTGGAAGACTTACTCCCGGTGATTATCCGAAAAAACGCCCGCAGATGCTGCCTGGTTTCGGACGACCTTCACCCTGGAGATATCGCCCGGCGCGGCCATCTCAATTTCCTTGTGAAAAAAGCCGGTCGATTGGGGTTGGACCCGATTACGGCGATCCGCATGGTGACCCTGAACCCCTCGACCTACTTTGGTTTCAGGGATCGTGGGGCTGTTGCGCCCGGCTTTCGGGCGGACCTGGTCCTCCTCTCCGATTTTGAAAATTTCAAAATCGACGCCGTATATAAAGACGGCCGGCAGGTTGTCGAAGAAGGTTCCCTGGTCGATTTCCCTAAAGACACGGTGGTTGAATTTCCGTCCGAGAGCGGCAGGCTGCAGATCGGCCCCCTTTCGATGGATGATTTCGCGATCCGCCACCCGGGAGGAAAGGCAAAAGTCATAGAAATCATTGAGGGACAGGTGATCACGCGCCTGATCACGGCATCGATGCCCGCCAAAAACGGGCGGGTCGTCGCCGATACCGATGGAGACATCCTCAAACTGTTTGTGGTGGAACGCCACAGGGCGAGCGGCCGCATCGGCAAGGGCCTTGTCAAAGGCCTGGGGCTTGTCAAGGGGGCCATCGCGTCTTCCGTTGCCCATGATTCCCATAATATCATTGCGGCGGGCGTCGAGGATGATGCCATCTTCAAGGCGGTGACTGCGCTGGCGGATATGGGCGGAGGATTCGCAGTCGTGGCCGATGGCGCGGTTCTGGCCAAGGTGCCGCTTGCAATCGCCGGTCTGATGTCCAGGGAACCGCTGCATACGTTGGTATCGCAACTCAACGGCGTCAATGGGGCGGCCCGGGGTCTGGGATGCGGGCTCCACGAACCGTTTATGGCGCTTTCATTTGTTGCCCTGCCGGTGATTCCGGAAATCAAACTGAGCGACAAGGGCTTGGTGGACGTTAACCGAATGCAACTTGTCCCGCTTTTTGAAACCTGAATATTGCATGAGCAATCTTGAAGCGTCTAAATAAAAACAATAATTTCAATCGGTTCCGGCAAACTCGGCGCCTGCAAGATCCAGGTGAAAACAGCGAAGAGGAGGGAAATTGACATGCCCTCGGCAATGGTTGGAATCATATACAAACGGCACCACAAACCCGCCCGCCTGGAGGCGGAAAAGCTGTCTGCCTGGTTCGAAAAACGGAATATTCGGGTTTTTTCGGAAGAAATGATGGCGGCTGAAACCGTGCAAGGCTGCGAGGACGGCGCTTCCATTATCCCCACCAACGTGAACTGGGTTGTCGTCCTCGGGGGCGACGGCACCCTGCTTGCCGCGGCGCGCAGGGTAGGGCGGTTTGGAGCCCCGATCCTGGGGGTAAATCTCGGGGGACTCGGCTTCCTAACGGGCATTCCCCTGGGTAGGCTCTATCCGGTCATCGAGATGATGATTGACGATCGTCTCGTAACGGAATGCCACGGCATGCTTGAAACCCAGGTCATCCGGAATGCCGAAACCATGTGCCGATTTCCGGTATTGAACGACGTGGTCATCAACAAAGGCACGCTGGCCAGAATAATCGATCTGAACGTGACCATCAATGATGAATTCCTGACCACCTTCAGGGCGGACGGTCTGATCATCGCGACCCCCACCGGATCCACCGCTTACAATCTCTCAGCGGGGGGGCCCGTTCTTTACCCCACCATGGAAGCCACCATCCTGACCCCCATCTGCCCGTTTACCCTCGCCAACCGTCCCATTATCATTCCCGACAGCCACCGGATACAACTCGCCATGGGCAAGGAGAGTGAAGAGGCCGTGCTTCTCACCTTCGACGGGCAGGTCGGTTTTAACCTGGATTACGGCGATCGTGTGCATATACATAAATCCAAAGAAAAAATCAGGTTGCTCAGGCCCCCGGACCACAACTATTTCAGGGTGCTCAGGGACAAACTTTTGTGGGGAGGAGGGCCCCGCAATAGCTGAGGCCACGCTGCCGGGGAGGGCGCCTTCTTGAAAACGGAAAAATGGATTTTCAGCGTGGAACGAAAGGAAATCCATTATGTGCGATACACGCTGGAATCGTACGACGGCATGGCCGTTGTGAGGACACTTGACCCTCGGGCGGGCCTGATTGAAGTCACGATCGTCCCCGGGTGCGAGTCTGAGGCCCGAAAACTCATCGACGCCTTGCGGGAACAGGAAGGATTGGCCATTACGGAAGCGCGTCCTTTATAGAACATAGGGGCTCCGCCCCAATTGGAATACTGGAATGATGGAATAGTGGGTTATGGGATTATGGAATGATGTGTTTAAAGAATAAATCAACGCATACCATGTGGCTTACAAACGACAACAGTCGCAAAAAGAACTATGATTTCAATAAGTTGTAGAATTTCCGAGACGTAAGGCGCTTGTTGTCATTCCCGCATGCCTTTGGCGGCCGTTCGGCCCTGAGCTCACGGCCGAAGGGGAATCCAGACCTCCGTTTAGCTGGGTCCCCGCCAAATTCATGCGGGGACGACAGGGGGGGTGCGGGTCGGAGATCCCGCCGTTTTTGGGCGAGTTCGTTGTCGTGGTCGTTGTCGTAATCGAGCAGATCATGCAGTTCGGTCATGAGCAGCTTGACATCTAGAAGTTTCATATGAGCGCCGCCTCGTGGCTGAAAAAACGCCAGGCTGATCGATAGGGTAACTTCAAGAAAAGGGCAATAGCCATAGACTCGGTTAAGTTCCGCCGGAAAGCGGCGGAGGTCCCCCTTTGCAAAGGGGGAGAGTGCAAAGCAACCCGCAACCCTGAACCCAGAACCTCTGAACCCCATGAAGTTTCAATGGATTAACATGCGTATCCTCACACCCAAATTATTCCATATCTCAACCATGGGCTGTCAAATGAATGATTATGACTCGGACTTCCTGTCCCAGACATTGATTCGTTTGGGCCTGTCACCGACAGGGGCTCCGGAAGACGCGGATTTGGTGCTTGTCAACACATGCACGGTCCGTGAAAAAGCGGAGCAAAAGGCCTGCAGCCTGCTCGGCCGCATGTCTCGGCTTAAAAAGAAAAAGCCCGAATTGACCCTCGGGGTGGCGGGGTGTCTTGCCCAGCACAAAGGCAAGCAGCTGATGGGGCGGTTTCCTGAAATCGATTTCGTCATGGGGCCACGGGATATGGCCAGGCTCCCGGAAATACTGGACACCGTCGTAAGCCGCCGCACCAGGGTTGTCGCCGATCGCCTGGATCTGCTGCGTCCCGAAGCGATTTGCCGCCCCGGTTATTTTCAAGGAAATATAACCGGACAGATCGCCATCATGGAAGGATGCAATAATTTCTGCAGCTACTGCATTGTTCCTTTTGTCAGGGGCAGAGAAACATCCAGGTCCCCCGGAGAAATCATCCAAGAAGCGGAATACCTGGTTTCCGAAGGGGTCGGGGAAATAACGCTCCTGGGTCAAAACGTCAATTCCTATCGGTGGGAATCGGGAGATATCCGTACGTTTACCGACCTGCTCAAGGCGTTAAACCGATTGTCGGGCCTGCTTCGCCTCCGCTTTACCACGTCCCACCCCAAAGACCTTGGAAAAGACCTTATTCAGGCCTTTGGCGAACTGGAGCATCTCTGTCCGCACATTCACCTGCCTTTTCAGGCCGGTTCCAATAGGGTGCTTCACGGCATGAATCGCCGTTATACAAGGGAACACTACATGGCGCTCATCCATGCCCTTCGAGATGTCAGACCGGATATGGCCGTGACAAGTGACGTGATGGTCGGCTTCCCCGGGGAAACCGAACCCGATTTTCTCCTGACCATGGACTTGATCGAGCGGGTCGGATTCGACAATCTTTACTCATTCCAATACTCTGACAGAAAAGGCGCAGCTGCGGCGAACATGGACGACAAGATCGACGACCGGGAAAAGGCCTCCCGCCTGGCGCGCCTCCAAGCGCGTCAGAAACAAATCACCCTGGAAAAAAACAACAAGCTGGTAGGGCATACGCTGGAGGTCCTTATTGAAGGCGAAAGCAGACGTGGGGATCAGCTGTCAGGCCGAACAGCAACAAATAAGGTTGTAAATTTCAAAACAAGTTGTTATAATAAAGGTTCTTTAATTCAAGTGATAATTGTCCGTGCTGCCGTGAACTCCCTCACAGGAGAAGTATGCGTGCCGGAAGGATGAACATGCCCCGCCTTCCGATGCAAATGTTCATGCACCTATGAATTCAGAGCGGATAACATACAGTAAGGAACTTGCCCTTGTGATCGATGCCGACGACAAGGCGAGAGAGACGCTTGTCCGGATGCTGCGGCATCTAGGATTTCGAGCCAAGAGCGTCGACAATGCCACTGCCGCCCTCCTTGAAATGGAGCGTTCCTCCTACACGGTCCTGATCGCGGACATTACCCGCCACGATCCGGACGGTACCGAATTGATCGATGGGCTTGAGTTGATCAAACAGGTAAAGGCCACCCATCCCAATATCTGTATCCTCACCATGACCTCCCATAGCGAAAACTACACCTATATTGATGTGATTGAGGCGGGGGCGGCCGATTTCATCAACACGCCGGTCCTCATCGGGGAATTGGAAGCAAAACTCAAGCGGGCCATCACCGAGAGAAACATCAAGGAGGAACTGAGCAATTTGTCGATTACGGATCCCCTGACCGGGCTGTACAATCGACGTCATTTCGAACAACGGCTTGGAGAGGAGGTGATCAGGGCCGAAAGTCAGGACCTCAATCTTTCTCTTCTAATGATTGATTTGGACGACTTTAACTCCCACACGGACACTCGCGCTCACGGCAACAGGGACGAGATGCTCCAAAAATCCAGCCGTGTCATCACTCAGAGCATCAAGAAAGGCCTGGATCAGGCGTTCAGGCTTCGGGGAAACCAATTCGCCGTCATCCTGATCGGCTCTGACCGGGAGTCTGCAAGGGTTATCTGCACGCGAATTCGAAAGGGGCTCGAACAAAATTGCCATATCGGCGCGGCCTTCGGTATTGCAGTATTCAAAAAGGGCGCGAGTTCAAACGCATTATCGGAAGCCGCCGATAAAGCCCTTTACAATACAAAGCAGGAGTCGATACTCGCCGTCGATAATGACGAGCTCGTTCTCGAGCCGATTGCCGAAATGCTGCGTCATCTTGGTTTTCGAACCGTATCCGTGAAAAACGGCGAAGATGCCCTGGATCAATTAAAACGAAACCCCTTTACCCTGTTGCTTACCGACATCAAGATGCCCGGCATGAGCGGCCTTGAATTGATTCAGCGCGCCAAGAACGCCTATCCTGACCTCTGTGTGGTGGCCATGACGGCCTACACCGAGGAATACACGTATATGGAAGTTATTGAGTCAGGAGCGACGGACTTCATTAACAAACCTTTTGCCTATACGGAATTGGAGGCAAAAATAGCGCGGGCCATTCGCGAACGGGACGTCAAGCGCAAATTGAGCGATTTATCCATAACCGATTCTTTGACAGGCCTGCACAACCAGCACTGTTTTTTCGAGAGGCTCGAGCAGGAAGTCAATCGCGCGGAAAGACAGGACAACAGGCTTTCCCTGATAATGATCGACCTGGACAATTTCAAGGACCACAACGATAAATACGGCCACAGAAGCGGTGATGAAGTCCTGCAAAAAGTCGGCGAAATCATATCGGCCTGCATTCGGCGGGGCGTGGACACGGGATATCGTTACGGCGGAGACGAATTTGCCATTATTCTCATCGACTCCGACATGGAAATCGCCCATTTCATTTCCAAGCGCATTGCAAAAACCCTGGAGCAAGAGTGCAATATTTCCGCATCATTCGGGTCAGCCACCTTCAAGAAGGGTATGAAGTCGGAAGAATTGATGGAGAATGCGGATCGAAAGCTATACGCCCGGAAAGCCGAAAAACATGAAAAGAAGCCACATGCCATCAGACGTGTCGTCTGATAATATATATTATGTAAACTAATATATTTCAGATCCCGAAATCGGCTTTTTTCTTTATTTCCTTGCTCCCTTTTTTTTCGATATCGATCAAATATCAGTTGACATCTCTTTTAAATTACCCTAAGTATTATTTCTTTACGGACAAACTTCAGGAGGTTTTACTGTATGGGCAGTGTCGTCAAAAAACGCCGGAAAAAAATGACCAAACACAAACACCGCAAACGTCTGAAAAAAATGCGGCACAAGAATAAGTAATCTAACGGCCCTATTGTCAAATAACAAAAGAAGGCAGCCCGCCTGCGGACTGCCTTCTTTTGCATATGGAAACTAGCTGTAGTCATACCAGCCCGCCCCGGTCTTTCGACCCAGTTTGGCCGCCCGAATCATGGTCTTGAGCAGGTTCGGCGACGCCCACTTCAATTCTTTATTAAGTTCTTTATAGAGATATTCAGCCACAAAATAGCAGATATCGACCCCGGTTAAGTCCATCAGTTCAAACGGGCCCATGGGATAATTCAGGCCGTTTTTAACGGCCGTATCCACATCCGGGATACTGGCAATGCCCTCTTCCACAATTTTAATGGCCTCGATCATATGGGGGATCATGATGCGGTTCACAATGAAGCCGGGAGAGTCCTTCTTCACTTCAACCGTGATCTTCCCCATTTTTTTGGCCAACTCGGTGGTCGCGGCCACGGTCTCGTCGCTGGTCCCGTAGGCGCGTATAATCTCGACCAGGCGCATGATAGGCGCAGGATTGAAAAAATGCATCCCGCACACCTTGTCAGGACGTTTGGTCACGGCGGCGATCTCCGTCAGGGACATGGAAGACGTATTGGAGGCCAGGATGACTTCGGGCCCGCACAGGTCGTCCAGATCCTTGAATACCTGTTTTTTCAGATCGAGGTCCTCGATCACCGCTTCAATGACAATATCCACGCCGGCCATTTCCGCCATGTCCGTGGTGCCTTTAATGCGACCTAAAACGGCGTCCTTTTCAGCGGCATCGAGTTTGCCTTTTTCAACGCCCTTGGAAAGGAATTTGTCGATACCTTTCAATCCCCGCTCCACGTAAGCGTCTTCGATGTCCCTCATGACCACGTCGCATCCGATTTGCGCGCCCAGCAACGCAATGCCGTTTCCCATGGTACCCGCGCCGAGCACCCCGATTTTCTTGATTTCCATGTTTCCTCCAATGTTGGTGCAATTTAAGTTTGAACTCGCCCGAAAAAGGATATTTTTAGATTGGCTCCTCTACATGCTCACGACACTCGTTACTTCCGGCACATTCTGTTTCAGGATTTTTTCAATTCCCGATTTCAATGTCATCTGGGACATGGGACAGCCCGCACAGGCGCCCTGTAGAACGACTTTGACGACACCGTCATCCCCCACATCCACCAGCTGGACATCTCCTCCGTCCGCCTGCAATGAAGGACGTACCTTTTCAAGCGCGTTTTCGACCCTTTCCTTTAACGTCATTTTTTGTCCTCCTTGTCGGTTTTTATTCCATCTGTATAGTGCCC
>JAFDKD010000326.1 GCA_019307165.1 Deltaproteobacteria bacterium
GGTTCAGGGTTCAGGGTTCAGGGTTCAGGGTTCAGGGTTCAGGGTTCAGGGTTCAGGGTTCAGGGTTCAGGGTTCAGGGTTCAGGGTTCAGGGTTCAGGGTTCAGGGTTCAGGGAAACAATGTTGATCAAAGGAGATATGTCAATACCTAATCTTTTTAAATCCTAAATTATAAATTATAAATTATAAATTATAAATTATAAATCCTAAATCTTTATTCCCACACGAAAGCCTTCGTCAACGGCCTCGGCGATCTGTCCCGGCTCCCGGCACGATCCAACCACGTGGACTTCGATCGGGGACCCGGACAAAGAAAGCGCCAGTTCGTCCCTGGGGCTCAGGCCGGCGGCGAGCACCACCGTGTCGGCGGGCAGGGTCTTATCGGCGCCGTCCCTGCCTTCCACCACCACCCCTTCCGCTTCAACAGCGGCGACCGTTCGCTCCGTCAGGGCGCGAATGCTTTTTCGGAGTCGAGCCAGGAGGGCCCACCGCATGCTGGGACCCACGTCCTCGGCCAGGTGCCGACGCATCTCCACAACGGTGACCTTTTTACCCTGTTCCACCAGGAATTCCGCGGTTTCCAGGCCGATCAGGCCGCCGCCGATGATCACGACCGTCTGCCCCACGTTTACATCTCCCCGAAGCACATCCAGGGCGCTCACCACCCGGTCGCCTTCGATGCCGGGTATCTCGGGGACGAGTTCCCTCGCCCCAGCGGCCACCACCAGGGCATCCGCGCCAAGCGCCTCCAGCATATCCGGATGAAAACGGGTATTGAGACGAACGTCCACGTCAAGGATGTCCAGCTGGCGGGCGTAATAATCGATAATATTTTGAAGTTCTTCTTTGTGGGGAGGAACGACGGCCAGATTGATCATGCCGCCCAGCCTGTCTTCCGCCTCAAAAAGCGTGACCCGGTGCCCCCTGAGCGCGGCCACGCGGGCCGCTTCCATGCCTGCCGGGCCGCCGCCCGCAATCGCCACGTGTTTCTTCTTTTCGGCAGGTCGAACGAGCCCTTCGCCTTCCCGCCCCATCTCAGGATTGATGCTGCATTTGAGTTCGGCCCGTTCAGATCCCCGCATCCCCAGCATGACCTGATCGAAACAGTAGCAGCAGGCCGTACAGCGGCGGATTTCGTCGGTTTTTCCCTCCATGGTCTTTTTAACAAAGTCCGGATCGCACATGATGGCCCGGCCGATCCCGATCAAATCGGCATCGCCCTTTTCGAGAATTTCGGCCGCAAGGATTGGATCGTTGATTCTGCCCACCGTCGATATGGGGACATCCACCGTCTTCCCGACAGCGGCCGCAAGATGGGTAAATGCGCCCCTGGGCACGGACATGGGCAGCATGGGGCGCGTGGCCTCGTGCCAACCCGCCCAGATGTGGAGCCTGTCGGCGCCCGCCTCGACAATTCGGGGCGCCAGGAGCAGCGAATCCTCCAGGGTTTTGCCCCCCTCCATGCCGTCTTCCGCGTCGTACTTGACGCAGATGTTGAAATCGTCGCCGACCCGTTTTCGTATCTCCCTGAGCATGGAAAACAGAAACTTCCCTCGCTGCAGGGTGTCCCCGCCGTATTTGTCCTCCCGTTTGTTGGTGAGCGGTGAGAGAAACTCGCTCACCAGGTAGCCGGAACAACCCAGAATTTCGATCCCGTCGAATCCTGCCTCCCGCGCGCGGCGCGCCGCCTCGGCGAACGCGATGACCAGGTCGTCCGTTTCCTCGGTGGTCAGTTCCCGGGGCGTTTCTCCCGTATATCTGGAAGCAATGGCCGAAGGGGCAACGGCCTGCTGCCCGAGCAGTTTTCCCGGGGAATAACGCCCGGCGTGATTGAGTTGGGCCACGATTTTCGCGCCGGCGTCCTTGACAGCCGTCACCATCGGGACAAAAGGCCCGATGTCATCGTCCGTTTCCAGACGGATCTCCCCTCGGTCGCCCGTCTTCACGCCCGCCCTTCCGCTGGGGTGTACGCAGATTTCCCCGGTGGTGATCAGGCCCACCTCCCCCTTTGCCCTGGCAACGAAATAATGGGTCAGCTGAGACATGGTATAGGTCGTACCCAGGGGCGCCATGAAAAAGCGGTTCTTGAGTTTCAGGTTGGGCATGTCCAGCGGTTCGAACAGGATGTCCAGTTGTTTATCTCTCATGATCGATTCCTTTTTCAATTTGTCCCGGCGACCATCAAGCGGGGCTTGAATCTATTGGCGTCAACAGCCGATATAGGTAACTCTCCGGTTTTATCCTATCGCATATGTAACTTCGTGAAAGCTGAGGTCCATAAGCGAAGAGGCATAAACGAATCTGCCTGGGGTTTTAGCAGCCCCCCCCTTGTAAAGGTGCTTCCGGGTTTTCAGTGTATAGCAGGGTACAGAAAAGCCTATCAATTGAAACCGGCTTCTTTCGTGCTCGTTGTCGTTGTCGTAATCGATTTCAATCAATTGCGCACACAAGTCGCTGTAGGGAGCCTGTCCGATAACCTCTAAAAACCGTCATTCCGGAGGAGCAAAGCAGCACAAGGGTTTCCACCGAGGCGTACGGTGTTGGTACGTCGCAGGTGGAAACCCGCGGAGAACACAGCCAAGCCCGAGGCTGACAAGCTCATCGGAAAAAGAGCCGTTTCTGAATTGGACACTAGGGTGCGTCCTTGAGACCTAATATCTGCCTGGCCTCCTCCGCGGTGGCAATGTCCCGGCCCACCTCGCGGGTGATTTTGGCCAGGGCCTCCACCATTTCGCCGTTGTTTTGCGCCTTTTCGCCGCTGGGCAGATAAAAGGTGTCTTCCAGGCCGGTGCGCACGTTGCCCCCCTCTTCCAGGGCCTTGCGCTGGAGGGCCCAGATCTCCTTGCGGCCCACGCAGATCACCTGCCAGTGGGTGCCCGGCTGCATTTCCGCTACGAGCAGCGGCACCCATTCCGGCTTTGCCGGCTGCCCGCTTGCCACCCCCATGACCAGAGAGATGTGGGCATCCCCTTTGAACATGCCTGCATTCTTGTACAGGCCCACACTGCGCACGATGCCGGAGTCGAAGGATTCGAACTCGGGGACGATGTCGTTGGCGGTCATGACATCCAGAAAGGCCTGTATCTTTTCAACCGGGTTGTCGAACAGCGTGGGCGGCCAGGCCCAGGTTCCGTCCTTTTTCTGCTTGAGGTAGTTCAACGATCCGGCATTGCAGGCGGCCATTTCCGGCTTGGTTTCCTCCAGGCAGGCCACGGGCCCGGAAATATCCGGTCACATGATGCCCGTACTCTGGCAGATGATGATGCCCGGGACCCGCTCCCTGATGGCGTCGTTGATGGACTTGACCACGCCCACATCCCAGGTGGGCATCATGCCCATGCCCGGACGCTGATCCCTGTAATGAACGTGGACGATGGTGGCCCCCTGGTCCCAGGCCTGCCGGGCCGATTCGGCCATCTCCTCGGGCGTCACGGGCAGGTTCGCCATGGAAGGGTCGGTCAATGCGCCGGTCAGGGCGCAGGTCAAAACGGCTTTAGCAGTCATGTCATCCTCCTTTAAAAATGGGCTTTACGATGAGATTTCGCGGTTAAAACCGCTCCTACCGTTTTGTTCAGAAATCCGGCCTATGTAGGAGCGGCTTCAGCCGCGATTCTCGAATAACCAATAATGAAAACATCTCGGAAATTGCACAACTTATTGACATAAAAGGTTTTTAATGGAATCTTTTTTTATGCCGGCCACATGGAATAATGGAATGTTGGAACAGTGGAATAAAAACCCAATATTCCATCATTCCATCATTCCAATTGTGAGCGAAGCGAACTAAGTTCTTTCTACGTCGGCGATGCGCCGTGCTGCTTGGCCCGGCTGGGCAGCTTCTCCTTCTTGCCCCGGGTGACGTTCAGGGCCTCGATAATCTTCCTGCGGGTGTTGCGTGGCTCGATAATCTCGTCCACCACCTGCGCGCTCCAGCTGAACGCCGCGTCGAACACGTCCACCTTTTCGCGCGACCGGTTCAGATAGGCGTCGTAGGCGTCTTCCTCGATACCCTTGCCGTACACCTTCAGGTAATCCAGTGTAGAGGCTTCCACCGCGAATCGGGCAATGGGCCAGGCATAGGTCAGGTCCGCGCCCAGTCCCTTGAGGCCGCCGAGGATCATGCTGCCGGAATCGGCATATGCTTCCCGAAGGACCACGCCGATCTTGGGAATCGTGGCCGTAGCGTACACGTCTACGATCTTGCCGATGTGGCGTAGAAGCCCTCTGGCCTCTTCCGCTTCGCCCGGAACGACCTCCGGTGTGTCCGCCAGGGTGATGAGGGGCGTATTGTAGGCGTCCAGGGCCTGCAGAAAACGGAAATACTTGTCGCAGGCGTTGACCTCGTAAATGCTGCCCGGAATAGCCGGGTTGTTGGCCGCGATGCCCACCACCTCGCCGTTGAATCGCGCGTAGCAGCAGATAAGCTGTTTGGCGTACTCGTCCTTGATCTCGAAAAACTCGCCGCCGTCCACCAGCTCGCGGATCACGTCGTGCATGTCATAGGTCTGGTCGAAGGCGTCGGGCACAATGCTTTCCAGGGCCGGAACTTCCCGGGAAGCGTCGTCGCTCCGTTCCCAGTCCGGCGGTTTCTCGCGGTAGTTCTGAGGCAGGTAAGCGATCAGTTCCCGGCAGGCCAGGATGCTCTGTTCGTCGCTGTCGCCCACCAGGTCGCAAGTACCGCTGAGTTGCATGTGATAGTCGGCCCCGCCCACGTTCCGGTCGATCTTTTCCGACGTGGCCGCCTCTGTCTGACGCGGCCCCCCAAGCCAGAGATTTCCCGACACCCGACTGATAATCAGGAAGTCGCACAGGG
>JAFDKD010000327.1 GCA_019307165.1 Deltaproteobacteria bacterium
GAAATGGCGGCATCCCGGAAGATGCGGCCCTTGACCCACTCCATAATGTAAAATGCCGTGCCGATGACGGCATCGTCCTCGCAGAGCAGGTAGGACTTGGGTACAGGAACGTCCGTGTCCTGCAGGGCGGTAATGACGCGGTATTCCCGGTCCACGGCGTGGGCCGACGGAAGGAGCTTGCCGGGGGGCTTTTTTCGCAGGACATATTCCCGGTCTCCGGAAGTGATAAGAAACGTGGGATTGGACTGGCCGTGGCCGAACTGGCGCACGTTCAAATCACCGGAAAATCCTTCCAGCCTCCCCTTTAGATAATCGGCAAGGCGCTTTTCATCGAACCGGTGGGCGGATCGGACCTCTATGATTTCATTTAGCTCGTTCATAGGTGCTTTTTGATCTCCAAACGGGTGATGGTTTCCATATGGACCTCGTCGGGTCCGTCGGCCAGGCGGAGGGTCCTTTGGTGGGCCCAGGCCTGTGCCAGCCATATGTCGGACGATACGCCCTTGCCGCCGTGCACCTGAATGGCCCTGTCCAGCACCCTCAGGGCCATGTTGGGGGCGACCACTTTGATCATGGCGATCTCGCTCCTGGCCACCTTGTTTCCGACGGTGTCCATCATGTGGGCGGCCAGCAGTGTCAGCAGGCGCGCCTGATCGATCTCGATCCGGGATTTGGCAATGTCCTGGCGGATAGAGCCCATGTCGATGAGTTTTTTGCGGAAAGCGACCCGGGAATCGGCCCGTTCGATGAGCGCTTCCAAGGCCCTCTCGGCCACGCCGATGCTCCGCATGCAGTGGTGAATGCGCCCGGGGCCCAGGCGGCCCTGGGCGATTTCAAAACCGCGCCCCTCACCCAGCAGCATGTTGCTCACGGGCACCCGGGCGTCTTCGAACTTGATGTGGGCGTGCCCGTGTGGGGCGTCGTCATAGCCGAAGACCGAAAGGTTCCTGATGACCTTGACCCCCGGCGTGTCCCTGGGCACCAGGATCATGGATTGCTGTTTGTGCCTGGCGGCCTCGGGGTCTGTCTTGCCCATGAAAATGAAGATCTTGCAGCGCGGATCGGCGCCGCCGGAAGCCCACCACTTGCCGCCGTTGAGCACGTATTCATCGCCGTCCCTGGCGATGCCGGCAGTGATGTTCGTGGCATCGGAGGAGGCCACATCCGGTTCGGTCATGCAGAAGGCCGATCGGATTTTCCCTTCCAGCAGGGGCTTGAGCCACGTTTCCTTCTGCTCCCGGCTGCCGTAACGCTCCAGGGTTTCCATATTGCCCGTGTCCGGGGCCGAGCAGTTGAACACCTCCGGCGCCCAGGGGGAGCGGCCCATAATCTCGCACAGGGGGGCGTATTCCAGATTGGTCAGCCCGGCCCCGAGGTCGCTGTCGGGGAGAAAGAGGTTCCACAGCCCCTCTTCCTTGGCCTTGGCCTTCATCTCTTCCATCAGGTCCAGCGGCTGCCATCGGTCTCCCTCGTCGCGCTCACGGGCAAAGGCCTTTTCATTGGGGTAGATGTGCTCCTCCATGAAGGCCTTGACACGGACCTGGAGTTCCCTGGATTTGTCCGAAAACTCTAAAAACATAAGCGGTTTCCTCCTCAGTTCTTGATCGCAGTAAGGCGGATTCTAGCGAAAATGAGATGCGATGGCCATCAATTTTTCCTTGGTCGGGTCATTTACGTGAATATGTGAACCCCGAAGCGCGCCAAAACCAGGGTTTAAGGGTTCAAGGGTTCGAGGGGTCAAGTGGTTCTTTCAAGGACCGGCGATCCCGATATGAATCCCTTCAGCACCTGAATCGTCCCGTTCGAATTTCCTCTCGCATCATGCGGTTTCATAGCGCCCTTGACCCCTTGAATCCTCGGCTCCTCGACCCCTCTTTTCTTCACTACGCTCTTTCCAATTCCTCTTTAAGGGCGAATTTTTTAACCTTGCCCGATGCCGTCCTGGGAAGGGGCGCTTCCCGTACAATGTATTTCTTGGGCACCTTGTAGGCCCCCAACTCGGACTTGCACAGGGCGTTTACGGCCTCCACATCGACCGTGTCGCCCTCCTTGGGGACGATGACGGCGAACCCCACCTCTCCCCACCGCTGGTCTTCCATGCCGACCACGGCGGCCTCCGCCACGGCGGGGTCCTTCAGAATGACATTTTCGATCTCGGCCGGATACACATTCAGGCCGCCGCTGATGAACATGTCCTTCATCCGGCCCCGGATGTAGATGTAGCCCTCGTCATCGTATTCGGCCAGGTCGCCCGTGTGCATCCATTCGCCCGAGAACGCCTCCCTGGTGGCGTCGGGCTTGTTCCAGTAGCCTTTCATGGTGGCGGGGCTTTTGATGATGATTTCCCCCTTCTCGCCCGGGGAAACACGGTTCATGGATTCGTCCACGATGAGCAATTCGCAATTGGTCACGGGCTTGCCGGCCGATCCCACTTTCCGTACGGCGTCCTCCTTCTTCATATAGGTGGCGATGGTAGGCCCTTCGGACAGACCGTAGCCCTGGAGAAGGGCCGTCCGAGGCATGAGGCGGTGGAAGGCCTCGATCACGGTGACGGGGACCGGTTCGGCGCCAGTGAGCACGCTCTCCAGGGTGGAAATGTCGTATTTGTCCCGCTCCGGATAATCGATCAATTGTTTGACTATGGTAGGCACCAGAAGCACCCGTTTGATTTTTTCCCGCTCGATCAGACCCAGCATATCGCCAATGTCCAAGCCGCCGCTGGGGACGACAACCACGGTGCCTCCCATCCACAGGGCCGCCAGCGTAAAATCGTGCAGGCCGGCCACCCAGCAGAGCCCGGGCACGCACAGGTACCGTTCCCTGAAGCTGACCTCGAAATCGCCCACCTGGTGAAAGGAGTTCCAGGCCACGGTCCCCTGGGTGTGCATGGCCCCCTTGGGAAAGCCGGTGGTCCCCGAGGTATACTGCAGGAGGAACATGTCGTCCGAATCGATCGTTTCGGCCACGGGCAGGGCCTGCGATTGGGACATGAGAGATGAATAGGCGTGGATCCCGTCAGCGGGCTGCGCGTTTCCGATGCATACTATCTCGCGGAGCCCGGGCGTGTTTTCCTTTTTTGAATCGACCAGTTCCAGCAGGCCCTCGCCCACAAAAAGCACGGATGCGCCCGAGTCGTTGACGATGAATTCCACTTCCTTGGCCCTGAGCAGGAAGTTCACCGGCACGATCACCGCACCCAGGGAGGCTACCGCGAAAAAGATGTCGAACCATTCCGTGCAGTTCCTGAGCAGTACGGCGACGCGGTCGCCCTTGGCGACGCCCAGCCCCTTCATGGCGTTGGCCAGGGTGTAGGCGCGGTCCCTCAACTGCCCGTAGGTGACCCGTTCGTCTTTGTAGATCACGGCCTCTTTATTCAAATCAATATGAGAGCCCTGATCCAGCCGCCTCAAAAAGTATCCAAAGTCCATGGTTTTATTCCCCTGTTTTAGATTTCCGTTTCATCGGGTGGTTGGGTTGAATACCCATAATAACTCAAATACATCAATTAATGCACCGTTACTCGGTCCTTTTCTGTCATTCCCGCCTGCGCGGGAATGACGAATTGGTTTTGCATATGGATATGTGAATATGGGTTTGGTCTGCAGTCAACAGTCGTTCACTTCTGATGGATGCCGCTGGCACAGCAGTGTTGTTTTCTGTTTCGAACTTTTTATCTTCGCGGTCTTTGCGCCTTCGCGAGATAACTTAATCTCTGTTACCTTTATTATTCCTCTCGCCAAGGTCGCAAAGAACGCTAAGAGGGCAAAACCTTCTTTTTCAACTCCAGTCAAATAGTTGACGTCGCACTATTGGAAATGAGACCCAAAAAGCCTACCTGAAAAAATAAAAATTGTGTATAGATCTGGAAAACGGTTTTATTCCATCGAGCAGAAATCGAACGTAACTATGCTCAAGCAACAAAATCCCGGGAGTGACTTATGCCGTATGTCATAAAAGACGGAATTCGCATCCACTATCAGGTTGGAGGAAGAGGCGCGCCCCTTGTGCTCCAACACGGTTTCACCAGGGACATGGAGACCCTGAAAATGCTGGGGTATCCCGGGTACTTTGAAAACGGCTACCAGGTCATCCTGATCGACGCGAGGGGCCACGGTTCAAGTGACAAGCCCCATTCGCCGGCAGCCTACGGACTGGAGAAATCCGTGGGCGATGTTGTTGCCGTGCTGGACGAACTGGATGTCGCCAGGTCCCACTACCTGGGGTATTCCATGAGCGGCGTGGTCGGTTTCGCCATGGCCGAGCATGCACCGGAGCGCCTGCGATCCCTGGTGATCGGGGGCGCTCACCCCTACGCCGACGACCTTGCTTCATTCCAAAATGTGGACGGCAGGGACCCCGAGGCGTTTGTGGCGGCTGTGGAGGCGCTGATCGGGGAAAAGATAGCGCCGGAGATGCTTCCCATGCTGTTCGAAAACGACCTGGAGGCCCTTGCCGCGGCGGCCCGGCCACGCCCCGACATGGAGGCTGTCCTGCCCAAGATAAACGTGCCGTGCCTGTTGTTCGCGGGGACGGCCGATGCCCGGCACGACCGGGTTGAAGCCTGCGCAAAAAAAATCCCCAATGCGAAATTTGTCTCCATCCCTGACCTGGACCACGTTTCCTGCTTCGTCAGGGCCGATGTAATACTGCCCCCCATCCGGGAATTTTTTGACGGATTGGCGGAACAAGGGGGAATGTGACTGCTCAGGGTGCGTTCATGCTTAAAACAAATAGAATCCACGGGTTCCACTGATATAACGGATAGACGGATTTGTTGAACACCTTATCGTCATGCCCCGGCAAAACG
>JAFDKD010000976.1 GCA_019307165.1 Deltaproteobacteria bacterium
GCCACCCAGTAGTACCCGGTCATGGCCAGGGACATGCCGGTTGTGCCGCAGGTCTCGGAACGCATAAAGGGCTTGCCCACCGCGCGCAGCGCATCGGCGAAATAAAAATGGTTCATGGCCACACCCTCCATCATGGAGGGCATGCTGCCGTACACTACGGCATCGATATCGTCCGGCTCCAGGCCCGTATCCTCCAGCACCGCCGTGACGCCCTCCCGGATCAAATCCGGGTAGGTCACATCGGAGCGGTTGCCGTGATTGGTCTGACCGACTCCCATTATAGCAACGGGTCTTGTCATGTCATTCACCTCCTATCCTTCCATGATGGCCACGGCCTGGGACTGGCCGCAAAAGCCCAAAGTGCCGTGAGCCAGACCGGTTTTGACCTTACGGTCCAACTGGTGCTCGCCGGCCTCGCCCTTGATTTGCAGGACCACTTCGGCCAGCCGATACATGCCCCGGCTGACGTAGGGGTTCAAAGCCAGCGTGCCGCCCGAGGGGTTGACCGGGATGTCGCCATCCATCTGCGTGGCCCCGCTTTCGATCAGCTTGCCCCCTTCCCCCTTGCCGCAGAGACCCAATTCCTCGCACCATAAAAGTTCCTGGAACGCATAAGGCTCGGTCAGTTCAACCACGTCCAACTCCTTGCGCGGGTTTGTAATTCCGGCCATGTCGTAAGCCCGTTTGGCCGCCGTCGGAAGTTGGGTTTTGAGCAGATCCCGGTCGCCGAGGTAGAACGAATCCAGGGAAGTGGAAAATCCCTTGAGCCAGACCGGCTTGTCGGTCAGCTTTTCGGCTTCGCCTTCGGCAGCCAGAAGCATAGCCACAAACCCCTCTGACTGGGGCCCGATCTCCATGGCCTTGAGAGGGTCCATGACCCGTTCCGAGCCCATCACATCGTCCACGCTCACGTTCCTGCTGACGTGCGCGTACGGGTTCTTAACTGCGTTGCCCAGGTTCTTGGCCACGACTTGAGCGCACTGCTCCTCGGTCACGCCCCGCCTCTCCAAATACTCCCGCATCTGGAGCCCGGCGGCAAAGGTGTCATTGAGCCCCATCTGCCGCTGGTAAAAGGGGTCGGTAAAGAAATGGGTCAGCGTGTCCGTGTCGGGGTTCTCGGAGCCCTTGCACAGCCCGTAAACCAGGGCCGTGTCGTACAGGCCGGAGGCGATGCGCAACACCCCGTAAAAAAAGGCGGTCATGGATTCCCCGTCGTTTCTGGAGCCGTTCTTCAACAGGGCCCCGCCCGAGTCCCAATAATAGGCATTGGCGCAGGACACCCCACCGTGGAAAATATCGCTGGTCGCGCTGATCATGGTCCCCACGTCGTGCCGCGTCAGGCCCGCTTTATCCAGGACCTGCCGGCAGACACGGAAGACCTGATCCAGGTAGTTGTCGCCCGATTCCCGGCCGGGAAGCTGGGCCGTTTCAACCACTGCCACCTTTCTCATGTCCTTTTCTCTGTCATTTCCTGTTTCTTTGGCAAGATTGGTGATACCGAACGAGCGCTCGTTCATGATAGTAATAATGGGATTTCCCTTTTGTCAAGGTTTTTTTCCGGTTATATTATTGAAGTTCCAAATTAGCCCGACATCTGCCACCGCCGGCACCGCAGCTGCATGCGTGTGCTGGGATAATAAGGGTTTCCAACACTCAGTGCTTTCATGAAGACGTGGTTTAGCTCCTAAGAAGGTATTAATTCCCAGAAACCACCCTGGAATGGCCCTGAATGAACCTTACGATATCGTCGAGTTTGGAGCCCGGCGGAAAGACCCCGTGGACACCCATTTTTTCCAGTTTGGGAACGTCCGTCAGGGGGATAACACCGCCGACGATCAACAGCAGGTCTTGCATGTCATTCCGGCCGAGCAATCGAATCAGTTCCGCGACTTGCTCATAGCTGGCCCCGATGTTCAGACCGATAACGTCCGCGTCCTCCTGGAGGGCAACCTTGACGATTCCTTCGGCAGTGCTTGCTCCCAAATAGACCACTTCCATCCCGGCGTCCCGCAAGGCTGTGGCCACGGCCTGCACACCCCGCCAGTGCCCGTCTAAAGCTGTCTTTCCGATCACGGCCTTTATTTTTCTATTTTTTTCTGTCACATGCTTTTCCCAAATATCAGACAGGCCCATTCATTTTCGGGATTGCCATGTCAATGGCCGGCGAAGCATTTTCAACCCAGTCCCGAAAGTGTCGGAACGCTCCAGCAACCGAAAAAATTTCGGTACATTTCTCCCACCTCACCAACCGTCATTCCCGCCTTGACCGCCTCAATCGTCGCCGGCATGGTGTTTTGGTTCTCTTCTAACGCCTTTAACAGGTTGCCCCGAGCCTTTTCGACCCGGACCGCGTTCCGTTTGGATCTCGTTTTTTCGAGCGAGGCCATTGCCAGGTCCCACGTGTTGGGATCGGGGCGGAAGGGCTCAAACTCATATGGGCTTTCCTCCATCTGATAGCAGTTAACACCGACCACCTTTCGTTCACCCCGATCGATCTTCTTGGTGTTCTCGGCCCCGGCCCTTGCCACGTCGTTCTGAAGCCAACCGCTGTCCAGGGCCTTAATGAATCCTCCCCGGTTCTGAATCTGCTCGAAGTAGTCCCCGGCCTTGGACTCGATCTCGGCTGTCAGGGATTCGATGAAATAGGATCCCCCCAGGGGATCGGCCACCGACGGTATGTTGCTCTCCTCCATGAGGATCTGCTGAGTCCTCAATGCGGTGGTGTGCGCCAGCTTGGTCGGCGTGCAAATGGCTTCATCAAAAGACGGCGTACC
>JAFDKD010000025.1 GCA_019307165.1 Deltaproteobacteria bacterium
TAAATCCCTTTTCCTCTTTCTCTCAACCTCAACCTGAACCTCAACCTGGCGAAGCCACGGTCCGCATTTCCGCTATGGCATAGCCAATAAACATGACCACGCCCACAGGACGTGGATTTCTACAAGGGATTAATAATCCGCCTGTTTCGGTTCCCAATTGGCGGCGATAACGATGGAGGCAATGCCGGCTGTCTTGGCAAGGTCCATGACCCTGACCACCAGTCCGTGCCTTACTGCCTTGTCGGCCTCCAGAATCAGACGGTAGGCGCCTTCCCCCTGTATCAACGCCTTCAATTTCGGGCCGAGTTCCTCGACGCTGATCTTATTTCCCTTGAGGTACAGAATGCCCTCGCGATCGATTACCAGGGCAACGCTGCGCTTTTCTTTGTCGTGGGCCTTTTGCGCCACCGTGGGCAACCGTATGGGGATCCCCGAGGCCACATGAAAATGCGATGTCAACATGAAGAATATGAGCAGAAGAAAGACGATATCGACGAGGGGCGTGATTCCCAGTCTCGGTTCCTCTTCTGCGGGCTTTCTGAAACGCATGTCCAATCCGTTGAGGCGGGCGCGGAGCGCCGGATGCATCCGCTCAGGGGCCGGCCTCGCTGTAGGTTTCGATGAGTTCCACCAGCCGGATGGAATTTTCCTCCATCTCGAAGATGAGGTTTTCCGCCCGATCCTTCAGGAAGCGGTAGGCCACCAGGGTGGGTATGGCGATGCACAGCCCCGTGGCAGTGGTGATCAGGGCTTCCGCAATGCCGCCGGCCAGAAGCCCGGGGTTTCCCATGCCCTGAACCGAGATGGCATTGAAGGTCTTGATCATGCCGGACACGGTGCCCAACAGACCGAGCAGCGGGGTGAGGTTGGCGATGGTGGAGAGTACGCCGACATTCTTCTCAAGTCGCTTGGCCTCTCTGCCGCCCCGCTCTTCGATGGCCTCCTTGATGAGCCATAGCCCCTTTTTGGTATTCTTGAGCCCGGCCAGGAAAATTTTGGCTATGGGCGACACATCGTTCTGGCACAGAAAGACCGCATCCGACAACTTCTGTCTCTGGAGCATTTCTTCCACGTTCCAGATGAAGTCGTTCGGCAGAATGTGCTTCCGCCTCAAAAACCACAGGCGTTCCAGAAAGATGGTGAGGGCGAGAATAGAACACAGAATAATGGGGTACATGAAAACCCCGCCCTTCACAATCAGATCAATCATGACGACTCCGAGCCGATTTAATCCTTTCTTTCATAGCACACCTGCGGTGCAATTCAAAAGTCAAAAATGAGCATTCCGGCGCGTGGAGGCGCAGGGGTGGCGGGGGCGGGAAAAGGTGCGATGAACGGGCCGTTCAATGGTTCAGGTTCTAATCTCCTGCCTGATGAACATGATGTAGGATATGGCGAAGCAGATTAATGTAATGGCGATGAGCGCGGTCAGGTGCGGCAGCACCACCACAATGCTCTGCCCCACGCTAAGCGGGTTTTGAAAGCGGGACGACAGGAGTTGCTCCATGGGGCCCCTCAGCATCATGGAAATATCGCTTGTGGATTTTCGCATGGGATCGACGATAATTTCAGTGGCCTGAGAGTAGAGCACCATGGGAGAGAACAAGGCGGCCCTCTCCTTAATTCGGGCATTCTTCAGTATCAAATCGGGCCGGGTTTGTTTTTGGGGGTCAACCGGGACCACGGTGTTCGCCAGCACATCCGCTCCCAGAGAAACGAAAAACGAGAGGAAAATCCACAGCGCAACCGAGGCCAGGGCCGATGTGGCAATGCTTCGAAATGAAATGGAAAACAGAATGGATACGCCCAACCACAGCGATATATAGAATATGCTGATGACGAGGTAGATGAGCAGCCGCCACATTTCGGCAACGGTTGGCACGACGCCCACAAACGCCAGACCGAACCCGGCGATCACCAGTAAAATGGAGAGCAGCATGACGCCGATGGTCAACACGCCGGCCAGAAATTTACCGTTGATGACGGCATCCCTGTAGATGGGTTGAGACACCAGTTTGATCAGGGTTCCATCGGCCCTTTCTCGATTGATGGCGTCGAACCCCAGCACCAGACCGATCAGGGGGCCGAAAAAGGCGACGAACTGCACCATGGAAAACAGGGCCCCGGGCGCGCTGAAAAGCAGCAGAAAAGGATATTTTATACTTGATAACTCTTCGAGATCCCCCTTCATATGCATGCCTGCCATGTAGCTGGTGATAAAGCTGACCATGGCGATCAGGGCAAAGAGGATGACAAACCGGTAACTGCTGAAGTGATCGCAGACTTCTTTCTTGAACACCGCAAAGACGCCTTGCATAGCGTTACACCTCCTGGAAGTACTTCATGTAGATTTCTTCCAGCGAATATTCTTTTTCTCCCACGCCGAATTTTTCCTCGGCGAGAGAACCAATTGACCCGCTTGCCACCATCCTGCCCTCGATCATGATGCCGACGCGGTGAGAGATTTTCTGCACCTGATAGAGGTTATGGGAAGAGAGCAGGACCGTGATATTCCGGTCGCGATTCAGCGACTCGACCAACTCCATGAAACGGATGGCGCCCTCGGGATCGAGACCGAGAGTGGGTTCGTCGAGGAAAAGGACTTTGGGGTCTTTGATCAGCACTTCGGCAATTCCGAGACGCTGCTTCATTCCCCGGGAAAACGCGGCCACTTTCTTGCCGGTGTTTTCCTCGAGTCCGACCAGTTCCAGCATTTCCAGGATTTTCCGGTCGAGCCCCTCCGGTGACAGGGCATTGAGGCTGGCAATATATTCCAGACTCTGAACCGCGTTCAGGTCCCCGTAAAACCCCACGTTCTCCGGCAGGTAGCCGACCAGCCGTTTTACCTCCTTGGGGTCGCGTGTAGGATCCAGTCCGCAGACCCTGGCGGTGCCGCCGCTGGGATTGCTCAGACCCATCAACATCAAGAGGGTTGTCGTTTTCCCGGCCCCGTTTGGCCCCAGGAACCCGAATATTTCTCCTTCCGTCACCGTAAGGCTTAGATCGTCAACCGCTTTCTGCCGCTGATACCGCTTGGTGAGACCAACGGTTTCAATAATGTTATCCGATTGCATATCAACGTCTTCCTAATCGTATGAAGAGCGCCACAAGACCCGCCATCACCAGTATGATGATGCCGATGCCGATCCACCCCCAGGCGGTCGCAGCCTTGACCGTTGTACGGAATTCCAGCGTTTTGGATGCCTTTCCCGCTTCGGCGGATATGCCCACCGAGTAATCGCCCACCAGCGCCTGTCCGGAAGGGGTTATGATAACTTCCACCTGTTTCAGCTCGTCAACCCCCAGGGTTTCCAGTTTTTCGGGGTTGAACGTCACTGTCCAGTTTTCAGGTTTGAACGAGAGAAATTGTACGTTGGTCAGGGATGCCGATCCCGTATTTTTCACGAAAAACGAAATATTGGCGTCGTTTCCCCTCATGGCCTCCAAGGACAGAAGTCCGGTCGCCGTCCCTATCTCCATCCTGTATGTGCCGGTGAGAACGACGTTGAGGAGGGCCTCGCCTGCGGCTTCCGGACAACTGACTTTCACCAGCACCGGGTACTGACCGGGATCGGCCCACGGAAAGGGCTTGACTTCCACGGCCACGGTCTGGCTCTGGCCGGCCTTGAGCCTGACGCTGGAAATCAACTTGTCCTCATAGGCGGGTTTGAAGTTGATGTCCCAGTTTTCCGGGCCCTGGGAGGTCAAGTTAAAAACGCTGTCCTTGTCGAGCTTGTTTGCCACTTCCAGGGAGAATTCGAACTTTCCGTCCGTGGGCCCCCTGAGTACAGGATAGGATGTGACGATATTCACGCCGCCGACTTTCTTTTCCGTCTCTTTTTTTTCCAGCGTTATGGT
Source organism: Deltaproteobacteria bacterium (assembly GCA_019307165.1). Classification (GTDB taxonomy): domain Bacteria; phylum Desulfobacterota; class DSM-4660; order Desulfatiglandales; family Desulfatiglandaceae; genus JAFDKD01. The sequence continues at coordinate 3,859 of JAFDKD010000025.1, forward strand.
GACCTGTCCGGCGGATGACAGGGCGCCGTCTTCCGTTACCGCTTTGATACCGATGCGGTATTGCCCGACCTCGGCATCGTCTGCCGGTTCCACGCGCAGGGTCAGGCTCTTGGACTTGTCGCTGGCCACGTGAACGCCGGTGATGCCGAAGCTGTATGTCTTAACCCAGGCCTTCCATCCCTCGGGTATGGAGGTGACCTCCAGATTCAGGTTTTCGCCTCGTCTCCCCCCGTTCCTAACGGTGACATCGATGCTGATGTCATTACCGGACTCGAGGAGGACGCCGGTATATTCGGGTGACAGGGAAATGTATCGTTCAGGCAGTTTCTTCTCGCTTTCCTCGCCGAAGGCGAATGTCCACGCCCCTATGACCAGCAGCACCGTCGCCAGAAAAAATGCAGGTGCCGATAAGTCGAGATGCTTGTCCAGCGTCGCGGAATCGTAACCCGCTTTTGCGTAATTTTCAACGGCCCTCTGCCGGGTCGCCTTGTCTTCCACCTTCTCCGCATGCTTGTCCCCGAGTTCGGCGGCGTGGCTCCACATCCCGGCCTTTTCATACTCGGGTATCTGTTTTTCCACACCGGCATGTACCGGGGAGATTTCCACTATCGCCGCCCGGCACCAGGATATGAGTTTTCTGACGGGCCCCCCGCAGTCGGGGCAGGCGCTCAAAGGCATTTCTTGTATGGATTGGATGACTTCGAACCCGGCCCCACATGAGGGGCAACTTCTGTCGGCATTCCGCGCTTCATATTCGTAAATGGGCATAAAGAACCCCTTTGACACAACTGACACAACGCGCCTTGGTTAGATAATCCATGGTACTGGCAAGGCATGATTATTGCAAATCAATAATTCGTGGGTCCGGGTTTTCTTATGCCTGCGATCCACATACGCCGGTGCGGCAACAGGGGGCCGGCCCCTCCACCGGGTTCGGAATAGTCTTAATTAAATGAAAAATTCCATTTTGTAAAGGGGATGAGTCAATAAAAAATCTGATTTTCCAGATTCGTCAGGCCGACGTCAGGGGAAGCGGGAAAACAAGTTGATTGACTTAGGAGCGTTTTCAGCCGTGATCTATATTGGTCTGTAGAGTATGCACAGTTTCTTGTGCATTTTGAAAGAGGTTTTGCAAATAGGCAAGAAAACACCTTGACAGGGCTGTCGGCACAAACGTAATTTGTCCCGAAGCCCGAAGGCAAATGAACACGTTCTACGGGAGGAATAAAATTGAAAACAAAGCGCAGATTGACCGTTTTTCTTGTTGCGGGGATTTTTTTGTTCTGTTCGGTATTCCCGGCTATTGCCGATTCGAAACCACTCACCCACACCGTTGTGCAGGGAGATACCCTGTGGGACATCTGCATTACCTATTACGGCGACCCGTTTCTGTGGCCCAAACTGTGGGAGATGAATCCCTTTGTGACCAATCCCCATCTGCTTCGGGCGGGAGATATCATTACCCTGCTGGAGGGGGTCCCCGTGAAGGTGCGCCCCCCGGCGCCTGAAAAAACACCCGTAGTCCACAAAGCCCCGCCAAAGAGAATGGGCGTCGATGTATCCAATATGACGGACATCGAGGCCATCGGCGCGTTGAGCACCGGCGAGTTGAGTCCCGACGGGTCCATTATCGGCGACGAAAAGGAAGGGTTGGCGGCCAGCGAAGGCGACGTTGTGTATGTACTCCTTGAAAAAGGGCGGAGCGGCGAACCCGGCGACCTTTATACCGTCTGCCGCAAGTCCGGACGGCTGCGGCATCCATTGACGAAAAAGAGATTCGGCGCCACCACGTTTAATTATTCGGCCAAGCTCGAATTGGTGGAACCGGTCAGCGACCGTGACGGCGTATGGAAATGCCGGTTGGTGCGAGGGTTCAGGGATGTCGTTGAAGGCGATGCGGTCTTCCGTCATCAACCCATATCGCCGTGCATTCTACCCCTGCCGGCTGAAACGGAGATCTCGACCCACATTGTCGCCGTAAAAGACCAGAATAGCGTGATCGGCCAATATTCCGTGGTCTACCTGGCTGAAGGTTACAACGAAGGGGTTCGCAGGGGGAATGTGTTCGATATCGTTATCCCCAACAAGGCCACCGAACCCGAAAAAATCGATCTTCCCGATCTCCTCGTGGGGCACCTGTTGATTGTGGAAAGCCTCCCCGGCACATCGGCCGGTTTGGTCATCGATTCGAAAAGAGAGGTGTCGAACGGCGCCGTTGTCAAGACCACCGAATGGCGGAAGGCCCAGGCGGCCCTCAAGCGACTGCCTTCCTGCCCGGTGGAGTAGGCCGGCATTTGAAAGATGCGGAAATCTAAATCCACCGCCTAATTTGGACTCGGCTTTTCCATGGAGTGGATCAGGGGAAAGATTGTCCTTGACGAATTGACACTGCTCTGATTTATTTGCCCGCCATGCTTAACCCTTTGGTTGCAACGTTAGGGTTAACCGCCCGTACGCCTGAATCTCCCGATATACGCCGAGGGCATACTATGGTAAGCGCCGGGAGCAAATCCCTTGCGAAGCCAAATTCCATGAAAATGCCGCAAGACGAAACATACGCGTGGCTTGCGCTTTACTTGATTTCCGGGCTCGGCATTTCGGCATATCGCAATCTGCTTGCCGAATTCGGGAGCCCGGGAAAGGCGCTGGACGCGGATTTTGCGTCGTTGTCCCGTGTGAAAGGGTTGCGCAAGGATATCGCCCGAAAGATCGTAAACAGGGACTTCATTTCCGACCCCGAAGCGGAAATGCGTCATATGAAGCGCATCGGCGCGCGGCTTCTCACGTACCGGCATCCCGGATATCCACCGCTTCTCGGAGAGATATCGTCATCGCCGGTGGTCCTTTATGTCAGGGGACGGGACATTCCGCTTGACCGGCACTGGATAGGTGTTGTAGGTTCCCGAAACCCTACCTACTACGGGCTCAAGATGGCCGAAAATATCAGCTTTGCCCTGGCCGAGAGGGGTGTCGGCGTGATCAGCGGCATGGCCAAAGGTATCGATACGGCCGCTCACCGGGGATGCATTGCCGCCGGGGGGGCGACAGTCGCGGTCCTCGGTACCGGCGCCGACAGGGTGTACCCTGCGGAAAACATAAAATTGATGGAGCAGATCGTGGAGAGAGGAACGGTGATCTCGGAATTCCCGCTGGGTTCGCCGCCGGAAGCCAGGAACTTTCCCATCCGCAACCGGATCATCAGCGGTATCGGCAAGGGGGTCCTGGTCGTGGAGGCTACCAAAAAGAGCGGCTCGCTGATTACGGCCTCTTTCGCTCTCGAGCAGGGCAGAGATGTCTTTGCCGTTCCCGGAAGCATTGAATCGTTCAAGAGTACGGGGACCCATCTGTTGATCAAACAGGGCGCCAAACTGGTCGAAAACGCCGAGGATATTTTGGAAGAACTCGGCGAGGGCACGGTGCATGCCGAACAGGGCGGGCCCATCGCATCGGAGCGGTTGCCGCTTCCGGAACTGGATGAACCGGAGCGGAGGCTTTACGACATCGTGGGGGAATACCCCATGCACATCGATCAAATTGTCCGGCTCAGCGGCCTGTCATCGGGAGAGGTCTCGAGCGCACTCATGCGGCTGGAGTTAAAAGAACTTGTCAAACAGCTTCCCGGCAAGCAATTTGTGCACTAAGGTTGCAGCGGGTAGTAAAGATCCGGGTCCATAGGGGCTGGACAGATAGGCTGAGGTTAAGGCTAAGGTTGAAAAGACAGGCCGAGGCTGAGGTTAAGGTTGAGCAACAGATTGACGCTTGTGTTTCCCTTTTCTCAACCTGGACCTTAACCTGAACCTGGCGAAGCCATGGTCCGCATTTCCGCATTGGCATAGCCGGAAAACTCTGACCCCCGCTGCACGGGATCTTCGACTGGCCCAAAGGACCCGACTTCGCTAAAGGGCAGCTACGACGGGCAGGCCAGGTTTCGCAGATGGAATGAACAGAGGACGCAAGGAAGCCTTCAGGGGATAGTTGGAATGGCAAAAAACCTGCTGATCGTTGAATCACCGGCAAAAGCGAAGACCATCAAGAAGTATTTGGGCCCGGACTTCAAAACCATGGCGTCTGTGGGCCATGTCAAGGACCTGCCGGTCAAGCGTCTCGGCGTAAACATCGAAGACGGATTTAAACCCGAATACGTCACCATCAAAGGCAAGGCAAAGATCCTGAAAGACCTGAAGGCGGCCGCAAAAACAGTCGAGACCATTTACCTTGCCCCCGACCCCGACCGGGAAGGGGAGGCCATCGCCTGGCACATTGCCAAGGAACTGGAAAACGGCGGGAAGAAAATATACCGTGTGCTGTTCAATGAACTCACGGCCCGGGCCATTCGCGCGGCCGTTGAATCGCCACTCGAATTGGACCTCAACAAGTACCGGTCTCAGCAGGCCAGGCGTATCCTGGATCGTCTGGTAGGCTATCAGCTTTCCCCGTTGCTTTGGACCAAAGTCAAGCGGGGCCTGAGCGCGGGTCGGGTCCAGTCCGTCTCGGTTCGAATGATCTGCGATCGCGAACGTGAAATCCAGGCCTTCGAGCCTCGGGAATACTGGTCGCTCACCGCGCACCTGAAGTCCGAAGAACCGCCGCCCTTTATCGCCAAACTCCTTCGCTACGAGGGAAAAAAGATCGACCTGGAGACCGGGGCACAGACCCGGGACATTGTCTCCGCAGTCGAAACGAAACCCTTTGATGTGGCCAAGGTCGCCAAGCGTAAGCAAAAACGGAATCCGCCTCCGCCGTTCACCACAAGCCTGCTTCAGCAGGAAGCCAGCCGCAGGCTCGGGTTCAGCGCCAAACGGACCATGGCCGTGGCCCAGGGGCTGTACGAGGGGGTCGAACTGGGCGGTCGCGGCCAGGTCGGATTGATCACTTACATGAGGACCGATTCCTTTCGATTGTCCGCTGAAGCCGTATCCGAAGCGAGAGCCTTCATCGACAACACCTATAGTGCCGATTACGTCCCGGCCAAACCGAATGCATTCAAGAGCCGCAAGGGGTCCCAGGAGGCCCACGAGGCCATCCGTCCCACATCCGTGGACCTGACGCCGGAAAGCGTTGCCGGTTATCTGGGTAAGGACCAGCTTAACCTGTACCGGTTGATATGGAAGCGGTTTGTGGCTTGCCAGATGAGTCCTGCCGTTTTGCACCAGACTCAGGTGGAAATCGCCGTGGGCAAGGCTATATTCAAGGCATCCGGATCGGTGGTGGTTTTCAAAGGCTTTACCGTGCTTTACGAGGAAACGACCGGGAACGGGGGGGATAAAGGGGGGGAAGACGCCCAATTGCCGCCCCTGGAAAAGGGTCAGAGGCTGGACCTCGTCAAGCTGGAGCCCGCGCAGCACTTCACCCAGCCGCCGCCGAGATATTCCGAGGCGACATTGATCAAGGCGCTCGAGGAAAACGGTATTGGACGCCCTTCCACCTATGCCGCCATACTGAGCAATATCAGCAATAGAGAGTATGTGGTCCTCGAGAAAAAACGGTTCAAGCCGACCGAATTGGGTTTTCTGGTGACGGACCTGCTGGTCGGCAGTTTTCCGGATGTGATGAACACGGCCTTTACAGCACAAATGGAAAGCAACCTGGACAAGATCGAACGCGGTCAAGTGGCGTGGACCCGTGTCATGGGCGACTTCTATAACGCCTTTCGAGAGGATCTTGAAAGAGCGGAAAAAGAAATGAAAGGCGAGGTGCTGACGGAGATCGCGTGTCCTGAGTGCGGCCGTCTCATGGGCGTTAAATCGGGCAAAAATGGTGTTTTTCTTGCGTGCACCGGATTTCCCGAATGCAAGCATACAACCAATTTCTACAGGGATGAAAAAGGCAGGATTGTCGCGGAGAAACCCCCCGAAATCCAAGAAGATGCGGCGCCCTGCGAAAGCTGCGGGCGCCCCATGGTGGCGAAAAACGGCAGGTTCGGCCCATTTTTGGCATGCACCGGATATCCGGAATGCAGAAGCACCCGGCCTTTGGATGCAGGGGGCGACGAAAACAAGGGCCTGGGGCCGACCGATATTCAATGCAAGGTTTGCGGCGGCACCATGATGGTGAAAGTCAATAAATCGGGGCAACGTTTTCTGGCATGCGGCAACTACCCGAAATGCACCCATACCGAGCCCCTGAGCACCCGGGTGCCTTGCCCGAACAAAGGGTGCGATGGAATGCTGGTGGAAAAATCGTCCAAACAGGGCAGGGTGTTTTACGCGTGCGACCAGTACCCGGGTTGCCGCTTTGCCATGTGGGACGAGCCCTTTGACGATGCCTGTCCGGAATGCGGGTCTCCCGTTTTGGGGATTAAACGGCCAAAGGGGGATGATCCTTTTCTTAAATGCCGGAAAAAAGGGTGCGGATTCAAAAAATCCCTGCCGTCGGTTGCAGCCGACATTGAAAATTGACTGATGACCAAAATGGAATAAAGTCTTGCGGCATGCCCCGTAGACGGGGATGCGGCAAGCCTTTTGAAATATCGCAACGCCACCTGAACGGCATGCCGTTTCCTGCACGGCAGGCGGCTGTTCGCTCGGGTGCTTTAAACGTTCGGTCGAACAGGAAGATTACTCCGAAAGATCCTGCTTCAAGGACGCTTCGAATTCGTGGAAGAACTCGTCTTTTTCTTTCCAATCCGGTCCGAAGCGTTTTCCGAAGTAGTTTTCCAGTTTGTCGAAAAGCTTTTTCCAAACCGGTTTTCCCTCGCCCAGGACCACGTCGGCAAGAAAATGCCGCAGTTCGGAGATTTTTTCCTTGGGCAGGAAGGAAACGGCCCCCAGCTTGATCGATTTTTTCAGCGATTCAGGCGAAAGGGCATGGGCGGTCAGCATGACGCTGGGAAATCCTCTTGAAACAGAGTTTTTCAAGAGTTCGAAACCGTTTACGCCCATGATATCGAGAATCACGATGTCGTAGGTATAACTCAGCAGGTATTGAAGCGCGGTGTCGTAATCCGTGGCCTTGTGGATTAGACACATATCCAACTCTTCTTCAACGGTTTCGAGGACATCCGGTTCATCATCGACCACCAAAATAACCTTGTCTTTTAAAATGCTGTCTTCGTTCATTATTCTTCTTGACCTCCTTTCATCCACCTTAAGATATCTCCCTCTTATAGTAAATAACCTTCTTTGTCAAAAGAAATGGACGTGCCATGCGAAAGAATCAACAATTGCAACTTAGTCTGATTACCTGGGGATCCGAGCGCAGGTTGAGATCGCATCAAATAGTGATTATATTAACAATATTAAACAGTCAAAAGGTTGGAGATGTATAAAGAATTAAATGATGCCGCGTGGCCGAGGGTTCGAACGGGCTTATTTTAAGGAGTTTAAATTGCCATGAGTGATTCGAAAAAATTCCCCAATCAAAAGGATTCCGCTTCCTCGAGAAAAGGCTGGGTGAGAAAATTTCTGGATTGGCTTGCTCAAGGCGCCGAAGCCTCGGCCGCCTCGGGCTGCGCCGGCTGAGGCACCCATCGGGGAGGCGCCGGCGGCGCCTGTAATGTTTCTAATCAATCCGGTCCACGGCCGCCTCGGAGATGACGCTGCCTTTTCCCGTTGTCAGGAGATAAATTCTGGCCGCCTCATCGATTTCGGCAAGATGAACGAACTGGCGCAACTGGTCAGGGAACTATCCGGTGTTCAGGTGCCCAGCTGCCGGCCCTTTGTGGGAGACGGGGCATTCACCATCGAGTCGGGTATCGTCACCGGCTGGTATCGGAATGTCTTTGAAGATAACCCTACGACGTTGTATCCTGTGCATCCCGGGTTTGTGGGACGTGAAGATCCCAAGATCCTGATGGGCAAGAAAAGCGGGATTGACAATATCTGGGTATGGGGCGAGAAACTGGGCATCGAGTTGAGCGAAGACGAGGCCCTGGCGGTGCTTAAAGAGGTCAAGCTCAAGTCCCACGACCTGAAACGCGTGTTGACTGAAAGCGAATTCATGGAAATCGCCGAAAAGGTCAGGGGCAAGGGGTCAGGGGCGTGACACGGATAGACAGCGTTTCCAGACACCGACAGCTTGCAGTCGCCCCGTGCGGGAATCACGGGGTTTTTCATTGTTGAGGGAGGTGTGTGCGATGGGACTTTCGGAGGCAAGTAAACTGGAATTGCCGGAAACCAGATTGATACGCCAGCGGTTCGAGGTCCCCGAGGCCATCGATGCCCTTTACCGGGTAGAACGGGAGTGGGATCGGATCAGGGATCAGATACGGTTGCCCGCAGGCGGACGAATTGCCGTGGGCGTAGGGAGCCGAGGCATCGCCAACCTGGCGGTGGTGGTGAAGGCGGTCGTGGGTTTGTTGAAAGACGCAGGGTGCGATCCGTTTATCACGCCCGCCATGGGATCGCATGGCGGGGCCACGACCGAGGGTCAGATCGAGGTCCTGAAACTGAGGGGAGTCACGGAGGAGGCGGTCGGCGCCCCCGTGCTCGCCACCATGGACGTGGTCCCCATGGGGGAAGTCAACGGGATACCGCTCTTCATCGATCGGCTTGCCAATGAGGCCGACGGCATGGTGCTCATCAACCGGATCAAACCCCACACCAATTTCATCGGGGCCACCGAGAGCGGCCTGATCAAGATGATGGCCATCGGCCTGGGTAATCAGAAAGGGGCCGAGCACTATCACCGTTTGTCGGTGATCCGCGATCAATACGAGATCATCAGCACGGCCGGAAAAGAGTTGCTGAAGCGGTGCAATATCCTTTTTGGCGTTGGACTTGTGGAAAACCAGGAACATCGGACCTGCATGCTCCGAATGGCGGAGAGAGACCGGATTGAGGCCATGGAGATCGAACTGCTGGAAAAGGCCAGGTCCGTGCTGCCTCTTCTCCCCCTGGATGAGATCGACCTGCTCATCGTCGACGAAATGGGAAAGGACATCAGCGGAGAAGGCATCGACCCCAATGTGGTGGGCAGGGATGTGTGCGCTTACGGGGCAAGACGCCCGCTGCCCCGGGTTACCCGCATTTTTGTCCGTGACCTGACCCCGGGGAGCGAGGGCAGCGCCCTGGGCGTGGGCCAGGCCGATTTCACGACTCAAAGGCTGGTCGATAAAATCGACTTTCGGGTGACGGCCATCAACTGCCTCACCGCATGCTGTCCCGAATCGGGCAAGGTCCCCTTGACCTACTCGAACGACCGGGAGGCCATGGAAGCGGCCCTGGTGACCCTCAGGCCATACAGTCTGGAAGACGTGCGCGTCGTTCACATCAAGAACACGCTGGAACTCTCGCTACTGGCGGTGTCAACGGGATGTCTGCCGGACCTGTCGGGAAACGAGGCCGTGGAAATCGATAAGGAAACCCGTTCATTCGCATTCGACGAGGACGGAAATCTGCTTTCACCCTGGGCGGTGGGCGCCGGGTAGGGCCCAACGCTTAGTCACAGCTAAACCCTCCACATCTGGTGGAGGACCCGGATAGGTTCTACCGATCCGGGGAGTAAAAAAATGGTATAAAGATGTGTTGCTGTTATCCTATTACGTTGCATCTCAAACATAGGGTTTGGTTTGAGAGCACAGCGGAACGGAGGTCAAAATAGTTCTTAGATCCCGGTTCGAACCGTTTTTCAGTCATCCCCGCGCAGGCGGGGATCCAGCACCGCCGTCGTTTTTAAAAACCGGCGTTACACCGTCATCCCCGCGCAGGCGGGGATCCAGCCAAACGTGGATCTGGATTTCCCGCCGCTTTTTGGCGGGGAATGACAGTTCGTATGCTGCATATGGCGGTATAAAAAAAACGACTTCGGTTTGCATAGCTTAAACTTGATTCTTGGATTGAGATTTGGGCCCCCTTTGAGGGGGCATCCTGATGTTCCGACGAAGCGCTCTGCGTGAGGAGAACCACTGGTATGGCAGCGGCGTGGAGGGGAAATAAGTTTTGTAGAGCCTCTAAGGTGTGAATCTATCGGCGTAGGAGCGGCTTCAGCCGCGACGGAGACCGGCCGGATTAACATGGAGTAAAAAGGACATGGAGCAGCGCATAAAAGACAATCTTAAAGATATCGTCGGGGAGGACAACTTTACCGACAGCCTCATCGACATGATCGCGTATTCCAAGGACGCCTCCGAGTTCACGCATCGGCCCGAAGCGGCCGTGTGGCCCACCTGCACGGAAGAAACGGCATCCGTTCTCAAGCTTGCCAACGATGAGCGGTTCCCGGTGGTGGCCAGGGGCGCGGGCACTTCCCTGGCCGGACTGGCCGTGCCCGAACAGGGCGGCCTGATTATGGACATGGGCCGCATGGACAAAATCCTTGAAATCAATATCGAGGACCGTCTCGTGGTCGTACAGCCGGGGGTGGTCTACGCGGACCTGGACAAACAGCTGGCGCCCCACGGGTTTTGCTTTCCTCCGGACCCGGCCAGCGGTTCCGTGTGCACCCTGGGAGGCAATGTAGCCACCAACGCGGGGGGCATCAAAGGCGCCAAGTACGGCACCACCAAGGATTATGTGCTGGCCCTGGAAGTGGCCATGCCTGACGGAAGGGTCCTCCGCACGGGATCCAGGTGCATGAAAACCTCCTCTGGATACGACCTGACAAAACTGTTCGTGGGATCGGAAGGGACCCTGGGCGTGATCACGGAAATTACCCTGAAAATCAATCCAAAGCCGCCTCTTCTCTCCACCGCCATGGGCATGTTCGACGACCTTGAAGATGCGGGAAGGGCCGTCAGCGAGATCATGCACTCCGGCATCCTGCCCTGTGCACTGGAAATCGTGGATCAGCAGACCCTCAGGGCCATCAATCAGAATACCGACTTGAACCTTCCTGAGGTGGAAGCGATCCTGGTGGCGGAAACGGATGGATACACCCAGGAAGAGACCGAGTACCAGATCGAAAAAGTGGCGGACATATTCAGGCGCAACAATGCCTCCACAGTGAGACGGGCCGATGACAGGCAGGAGGCCGAGGCCTTGTGGACCGCGCGGAAGTCGGCCTACGGCGTCATGGCCCGGATCAACAACAACCTGTTTGTCGAAGACCTGGCCGTGCCCATGTCCAAGGTGCCCACCATGCTGAGGGCGATTTCAGACATTGCGAAGAAATATGACCTGAAAATACCCACGGTGGGCCATGCGGGAGACGGGAACCTCCATCCGTGCATCAGTTGCGACGCGACCGATGCGGAGGAGATGGCGCGGGTGGAGAAGGCCTCGAAAGAGCTTTTTGAAAAGGTTACGGAGTTGAGAGGCACCCTGACGGGCGAGCACGGCATCGGTATGGCCAAAGCGCCCATCATGTGGATGGAACACGACGAACTGAGCATGGAAATCATGCGGAACATTAAGCAGGTGTTCGACCCCAACAATATTTTGAACCCCGGGAAGATGGGACTTTGACATTGAACATTGAACATTGAAGATTGAAAATTGAGGGGCTGTTTCTCAAAATGCCGCTGGAGATTTATTTTCTCTCGCCAAGGCGCGAAGATCGCAAAGAGAAAACATTAAGAGCAAAAAACAAAGCTGCTGTGCGAGCGGCATCCGTGCCGCGATCCTTATCGAGGCTGGAAAGCCTCTCGCACAGAGACCTTTTTTAAAGCTGCCACCGCTGTAGGAGCGGTTTTAACCGCGTCACTTGGCGGGCGGAATTTCCTGTAATCAAGCTTCCATAGCATCTGAAACGCTGTCAAAGCTGTTCTTTAGCGATACCGCGCCTTGCATGGCATAAAGCCCGCCTGAGGCGGAAGAAGTCCGATCAACTCAGAACCTTGAACCGTTAACCGTGAACCTGACAACCTGAATAGTTACAATGAACCGAGGAACCATGGAAGCCAAATACGATTTTGCCCGCAAATTTCGCGATCAGATTCTCCGGTGCTCGAGCTGCGGTTTCTGCCGGGCCGTGTGCCCGGTCTTCGGGCTGTCCAAACGGCCCGCGTACAATGCCAGAGGAAAGATGCTGATCCTGAAAGAGGTCATGGACGGCAACATCGACCTCAGCGACGAACTGATCGAGACCCTGTTTCAGTGCACCACCTGCGCCGGCTGCACCGAGCAGTGCCCTTCGGGCGTCGACCCGCCGGAGATCATCAAGCAGGTCAGGAAAGACATGGTTCACATCGGGTCCTGCCATCCCGCATTCAAGGGCATGAACCAGGTCCTCCAGACGAGCAGCAACATCTATGCCGAGGACGAGCCTGAGGATTTCGGCAGGGAAAGGAACCAAAAGGCGGATGTGGTCTTTTTCGTCGGGTGCGTGGGCGCATACCGGGAGGACGAGGCCACCGAGGCCACCCTGGACCTGCTGGATCGGCTGGAAGTCGACTACACGCTCATCGACGAGGTATGCTGCAGCGGCGTGCTGGAAGATGTGGGCTACGAACTCAATGACGATCTGGTACGCAAAAACGTGGAAATGATTCTGGCAACGGGCGCAAAGACCATTGTCACGGGGTGTCCGTACTGCTCCCGCACGTTCAATAACATGGCGGCCTATGAGGCCTTGAGGAAGGACGGGCGCCGGGTCATTCACCTCAGCGAACTTCTAAAGGATTTCGATTTCGGCGTCAAGACGGATCAAAAGGTTACCTACCACGATCCGTGCGACCTGGGCCGCCACTGCAATATCTACGAGGCCCCGCGGGGGATCATCCGAAAGATCGCGCCCGATTTTGTCGAACTGGAGCACAACCGCGCCAACGCGCTCTGCTGCGGCGCCGGGGGCGGGGTGAGGGGGGCGTTTGCCAAGAACTCCATCGGCATGGCCCGCCGTCGGCTGGAGGAAGTGGAAGCATCGGGCGCCGACATCCTGTTGACCGAGTGCAATTCCTGCGTCCACAACCTGGCCAACGCCAAACTGAGACGTCAGAAATTTCGCGTTTATACCACGACCCAGTTCATCAACGAACTCATGGAAGCTTAGGACATTGAATTGTTAATACCAATCTTCAATATGTAATTTGTCAATTCGTCCAAATTCAGTCGTATTGTGGGTAATCAAAGTAGCCTGGTGGGCAAGTGTGGTTCCGCCGATGAGTATATCATATGGACCAATTGGAGTTCCTTTCTTTTCAAGATCGGCACGAATAGTTGCAGACATTATTGCTTCTTTATCCCCAAAAGAAATAATCTGAATTAATGATGTCATTTCATGTAATTGCTTAATCCTTTTCCGCGGGGATTTTGATTTTGCAATTCCCACCTCTAATTCAAAAAGCACAATTGCCGGAATTCCAATATCTTTAGGGAGAGTATTCAAAATGTTATCTGCCACATTGCCGACTCCCTTGAAGAAGTAAATCAACGTATTTGTGTCCAAAACATACATTACAGCTCCTCACGATGAGCATCTGACTCTTGAAAATGCCGAATATCTTCTAGAGAGGGAAAATCTTTCCAAGCTCCTGCAAGATCTCTTACGGCGCCGGGCCATTCATCTGCGACTTTTTCTTTAATTATATTCGCTATCCATCTACTTTGTGATAAATTCATGGCTTTTGCAGCAGACCGCATTTTAACTTCAATTTCATCTTCCAAATAAATTGTAACTTGTCCCATATGACACCTCCATAGAAGTATGATATATGTGGAATTATATGTGTTCCTGAAAAACATGTCAACCGGCTTCTTGATATCTCCGGTCAACGAGGGAATCTGTTAGCCCGAACATATCAGTTGACAAATTCTCCATAATCTATTATAGAGAATTGAAAAATACCCTGTGTGTTCATCCCGAGCAAGAGGACAGTACCGTGACAAAAGCCGTCGATAAGCTCAAGTGGTTGTCTTCGTCCGTAATTGTGGTCGCCCTGCTGACGGTGTTCTGGGTCTGGCCCGCGTGGAACAGTGGCCACCAGCCCTGGTATTTCGGCAATGACGGCGACACCATAAGCATCATGTACAGAAACATGCACGCCCCGTCGGGCCACAACAATTCTTTTGAAGTGGCGCCGCGTTCGATGTTCAGCCAGGATTTTAAAGCAAATGAGGCCGCATACCAAATGCTTGGTTTCGATAACAGCCCCTGGCAGTATCACCTGGAGTGGTATTTTGGAAACGATGCCATGGCCGCGGGCTCGGACAGGGGTCC
>JAFDKD010000328.1 GCA_019307165.1 Deltaproteobacteria bacterium
TTTTCCGATGAGTTGCGAGGTAAACACAGGGCGCAAGGCGCAAGGCGCAAGGGCAACTGATATGCCCGGCTTGAAGAAAAGCAGGTTTTTACCCTGAGCCTTAAGCCGTTGATGATGAACCGGAAGTTCCGGACACCCTGCAGGAGCAGGTCCGGGAATTCGAGGGCCTCATTTTCAGTGTGTCGTTCGGGCCTGAACGGCGGAAGAGCGAAAAGGCGTTCCGAGAGATGGTGACCAGCGGGGCGCATGACAAAGGAGCTGCTATTCTTGAGTGAGGGTCCTTTTAGGAAGGCCTTTGGTTTTGGCCGCCAAACCCTCCGCCCCGCAGGTCTTAAACACGGCCGCGGCCCTGTCCATGTTTTCTCCGGCCTCGGGAAAACGCTCCATGCGCGCGTACAGCTTTGACAAGACATAGTAGTCACATCCCAGAGAAAGGTTCACACTGTTGGCTCTGTCCGTCTCTACGGCCGTCAGAAGCCAGGGCTCGGCCTCGGACAGGGACCCGCCGTTCAGATTCATGAGAACTTCGCCTATATGCCGCCTTGCCCAACCTTCCGCCGCTTTCAATTTGATGTTCTTGAAACATTCGTAAAGCGTGTCCGGCTTCAAGGTCCGGTCTCCGCCCAGCACGCGCGCCCTTAACAGGGATATGCGCGTGTGGTTGAGCCACGACGGCAGCAACTCTCCCTTTTCCATGATGGACACGGCGCTCTCGTAGGATCGTTGGGCCTTTTCATATTCTCCCATATCGCAGTACATGTGCCCGAGAAACCCGGATGCCCACGCGTTCCAGGCCGACATGCTGGTCCTTTCGCAGAAATCCCGGCCTTTCCGCAGGTATTCCCTTGCCAGGTCGAACCGGCCCCGGCCGTACCAAGCCGTCCCGTAACTGCAATAGGCCATGCCTTTCACGTAGATATCGCCAAGCTCATCCGATATGCGTACCGCCTCCTTGCCGGCATCGAGGGCGGGGCCCACTTTGCCGTTGAACATATAGTTGAATGCGCCCAGATTTCCTTTGGAAAAAGCGCATCCCACGATATTGTCACCTGCTTCGCCCAATGACATGGATGTCTTAAAGTAATCCCGGCCCTCTTCGAATCGGCAGTTCCATGAGAGCGCGATGCCCAGGAAGAAATTGACAAACCACAAGGATACGGAGTCGCCGTTTGCCTCGGATATACGCTGTGCCTTGTTCAGATGCCGGAACGTTTCCTCGTAATCTTCCTTTATCCAATGGCTGTAGAGGCCGTAAACCGTATGTATGCCGGCCATGGCTTTGCCGTGCCCGATTCGCCGCGCCTCTTCCACCACCGGATCGACGGCCGCCTTTGCCTCTGAAAACCGGCTCAAGCTCACATAGTAACCCGCCAGGGCGGTCCTGGCATCGATGATTTCCCTGCCCACGGCATCGGTTCGATTCAGTGCTTCAAGACACTGGATTCGGCTGCGGGCATGACCGACCGCTTCTTTGAAAGAAGCCGCCTGCTGGGCCCGTTTCCCGGCCGATTTAAAATAGATCGCCGCCTTTTCATACGCTCCGCTTTTCATGAAATGGGCGGCGAGTTCGCCCGAATGCACTTCAATGCCGTCCCCATGGAGATCGATCATGGCCCGGCCGATGACCCCATGAAGCTTGCGTCGAGTTTCGTTCAAAATGGTTCCGTAAACCACCTCTCTGGTCAGGGCGTGATTGAACGTGAATACGGGATTCGGACGGGCCATGCGCTCGTAGATCAGTTCCGCGTCCTTTAAGGTCTCGAGATTGTCTTTCAGGCGATCGTCCGGGATTCCGCTGACGAGCCGGATGAGGGAATAGGTGAATTCCCTTTCGATGGCGGACCCGGCCTGGAGAACGATCCTGGCTGTCGCAGAGAGCGCATCGACCCGCGCCATGATGATCTCTTCTATGGTGGCTGGAATGGCGATTCGGTCCGGCTCGCTTGAGAGCCGCGTCTTCTCCGTCTTCCTGTCAATCAGCCCCAGGGTCTTCAAGGAACGGATAAATTCCTCTACAAAAAGGGGAATGCCCTCGGTTTTTTCCAGGATCAACCGTTCAAGGTCGTTTTCCAGGGCGCCCGTCTCCAGCAGGCAGGAGGCCATCAGACAGTTTTCCCGGCTGGAAAGCCGGTTCAGGCGGATTTCGGCCGGAAAGGGAAGTCGGCCCCTGAAGCCCGAAAATTCAGGCCGGTACGTGAACAAGAGAAGGATTTTTCCCCTGGTTACGATTTCCATGAGATAGTGAACCGCATCATCCGAACTGCGATCCGCCCAGTGAAGGTCTTCCATCACCACGACCAGAGGACGGGCCCTGGAAAGACCCAGAAAAATATCCTGAACCCCCCTGAGTATTCGGTCTTTTCTTTCTTCAGGGCTCAATGGTGGGGCATCCAGGCCGCATACCCGGCCCGAAAAGAGTTCCAGGAGACAGGGGAGGAGACCGTAGCTGTCGATGCTCAGCTTTTCCAAACCGCGCTCTATTGCCTTCCGTACGTCCGAATCCGTGTCATCCTCCCGGATATCGAAGCTCGACCTCAGTATCTCTATTACCGGCCCATAGGCCACATCTCTTCCGCAGGATATGCATTTGCCTTCAAAAATGGCGGCATTTTCATTTGCGATGGCATTTTTGAATTCGAAAACCAGACGCGATTTACCCACACCCGCTTCCGAGATGAGGGAAAATGCCCTCCCTTTTCCTTCTTTGACGCTTTGGTAGCCCTGGAGGAGATGCCGCAACTCCTCTCGCCTGCCGAATAAGGGCGTAAGCCCCCTTTCGACGCTCACGTCGAATCGCGTCCTTTTGGCGCTTGGACCGATGACTTTGTAGGGGAGGATTGCGCTCTCATGTTTCTTGACCCTGACGGGCTTCAGCTGTTCGAAATGGAAGTAATCCTCCGCCAGAAGATAGGTCTCCCTGCCCACCAGGATGTCACCCTCCCCGGCAAGGGACTGCAGGCGCGAAGCCAGATTGATGGCATGCCCGGTTATGCCGTGCATGCCCTTTCCCGGGTCCGTTTCGCCGGTAACCACCAGGCCGGTGTTGATGCCGCTGTGCATCATGAAGGAGCGTCCGGTGGCTTCCGTGAATTTTGCCCCGGTTTCAGCCACCCGTTCATGTATTTTCCTTGCGGCATGAATAGCGTTCACAGCGTGGTTTTCCCGGGCCCTCGGCAGGCCGAACAGGACCATCACCGCGTCGCCGATAAATCGTTCGATCGTTCCTTCGTATTCCGCGACGACCCGGGTGATCTCCTCGAAAATCCCGTTCATGATATGCCTGATTTCCTCCGGGTCCAGGCGTTCGGTCATGGCGGTGTATCCGGACAGGTCGGAAAACAGCACGGTGACATGCCGACGTTCGCTGTCCATGTGAAGCGGGAGGGCATCCCCGGTCGACGTCTCCGTCAGCGGGCGGCCGCACGCGCCGCAAAAGCGGTTTTCATGACGGTTTTCAATTCCGCAGTGAGAGCAGGTCACAACGAGCGCAACGCCGCAAAAACCGCAGAATTTGCATCCTCGGATGGCTTCAGTCTGGCATTCTGGACATGTCATGGGCGGGTGGTCAGTCGATAGGCGAAATTGGCTTTTATGTTCAGTTTGGCGACTGCAACGGATTCGGGAAACGGGGGAAAGGGTTCAGCCGCGAGAATCGTCCTTGTTGTTTCCGTATTCAATATGTCGGCCCGGGAAGTGGCCAGTATCCGGATCGCCGTCAATTCGCCCCGTCGGTTCAGGGTGAAAAGGGCCAGGACCTGCCCCTCGATTAGATTTTCCTTGGCAGCCACCGGGTATTCCCAGTACCGGGCCAGATGGCTTTTGATCACTTTTGCGTAAGAACTGTACCGTTTATCGCTGGTGTCCAGGGAAATGGTATCTTCGGTTTCCCGGGGCGGCGCCCGATCGGGCGGGGGAGACGCGGCCAGGTCAGTTCCCGCTTCGTCCCGGCCCGCAAGTGGATCGACGGGCGGGCGTAACAACTCCACCTCGAAGGTCTGCACCGGGCGGCTGATCCAGCTTACCGGAAAAGCCTTCTGGATGCACAGGAGCATGGCGATATGGAGCAGGACGGAAACCGCAAGACAGGTCTTAAGGACCGCCCTGTTGCCGGCAAAGTTGAGGGGGTTAATCGTCCTTTCTTTGATTCTTGGGTCCATTGACCCACCAATCCGTATTTTTGTCAAACCACCAGTGGGTGCTATGGGTGCTCATTATTTCGCGGGCCATTTTCTGCGCCCTTTGGGTGCTGAGCCGTTTTATCGCAAAAGAAATCCAGTCGCCGGCGCTTCGGTTTCCCAAATCAAGCTGTTCCTTCAATTCCAAAAGCAGGTCGAGTTGATCGGCGTCTTTCGAGAGGCGGGCTTCCAGGGTATTGCAGCTGTTGAATTCAGCTGCCAGTCCAATGATTTCAGTGCCGAAATCGAGCCCTTCGGTCATGTCTCTGAGGGCGCCTTCCTCGTCGGCGGTCGCGTATCGCTTGTTCATATAGTTGTGATCCCCGGTCCTGGCCTCGGGAAAATCATGAAAAAGACACATGAGGACGACTTTGCCGCGGTCCGCGGCCGGCTCGCTGCAGGCCAGCGTATATCCGATGACGGCAGTCCGAAAACAATGGTCGGCAACGGATTCCCCGCCCGAGCCCAAAAACTGGTAACCCGTGCGGGGGGTTTTTTTCAGCATGCCTACTTCAAAAAGAAAGTCAACGAGGCGTTTCAACATGCCCCATGAATAGGGTCATGCCGCCGGAAAGTCAAGCATGATTTGC
>JAFDKD010000329.1 GCA_019307165.1 Deltaproteobacteria bacterium
CCGGCTAAGAACGGCGGGGAATCCAGAGCAACCTTATTTCAACTGTCATTCCCCCGCCAAAAAGCGACGGGAAATCCAGGAAACAGAGGTCGGAGATACCAGAAGGCGGAGGACACGCACGGCTTCACTAAAGGACAGCGAATACAAACAACCCGTCATTCCCGCACGTAGTTGGCGGGAATCCAGATAACCTGAATGAAAGGATTTGTATTTTGATTTGATATGAAGTTTCATATGAAGATGGGAATTCCTATAAATCGATTGGCGGAGCGAAAAAATGAAACCACGACCATTGGAAGGCATTCGCGTCGTCGAATGCGGCGTGTATCATGCCGGACCGGGCGGGACGGCCATTTTGGGGGACCTGGGGGCGGAAGTCATCAAGGTGGAGGCCCCGGGCCAGGGCGATCCCATCAGGACGCTCATGAGGGTCGGGAGCATCCCCTTTGAAATTGCAGGGAAGCGGAGTCTGTTCTGCGAAGGGGCCAATCGAAGCAAAAAATCGGTGACCCTTAATTTGAAGGCCGAAAAAGGACGGGAAATCCTCTACAAACTCATCCAAAAGGCCGATGTCTTCATGACCAACATGCGGATGAAGGCCCTGGAGGAGTTGAAAATCACCTACCCGATCCTGAAAGAACATAATTCGAAACTGATCTACGCCTCAGTGTCGGCATTCGGGCGCAAAGGGCCGGAAAAGGACAACGGCGGGTTCGACTACCAGGGACAGGCCAAGTCGGGCATGATGTATGCCGCGGGAGAGCCGGGGGCGCCGCCCCTGACCTTCCAGTTCGGGCTTGCGGACCAGGTCACCGCCATCATGACCAGTCACCAGATCCTCACCGCCCTCCTCATGAGGGAGCGGACCGGCATCGGCCAGGAAGTGCACGTGTCCATATTGAGCGCCTCCATGTTTCTCAACTATTTCAACATCCTCATCCCCCAGCTGGCGGGGTTCGAGGTCCCGCGCCACAAGCGGAGCGTGGAACACCCCATGAGAAACTACTACCAGTGCAAGGACGGCAAATGGCTGATGATCACGCTTACCCCGCCGGCCCGTCACTGGGGCCCTCTGTGCAGGGCCCTCGGCCGGCCCGACCTGGAAAACGATCCCCGGTTCGAAACGGACGACAAGCGGTTTGAAAACGCCGAATTGCTGGTGAGTATCCTGGACGGCATATTTGCCGAAAAACCCAGGCAAGCGTGGCTGGAGGAATTTCCCACCTACGATCTCTTCTGCTGCGCGGTCAATAGCAACGAGGAGGTCGGCAGCGATCCCCAGGTGCTGGCCAACGATTATCTCATCGACCTGGACCACCCCACTTTGGGCCGGGTGAAATTCCCGGGAT
Source organism: Deltaproteobacteria bacterium (assembly GCA_019307165.1). GTDB lineage: Bacteria > Desulfobacterota > DSM-4660 > Desulfatiglandales > Desulfatiglandaceae > JAFDKD01. The sequence continues at coordinate 1,350 of JAFDKD010000329.1, forward strand.
ATCCCGTCCACTTCAGCGAAAGCCGGGCCGGGACCACGCGGGCCGCCCCGGACCTGGGGGAACACACGGAAGAGGTGTTGACGGAAATCGCCGGTTTCAGCAGAGAGGAAGTGGCGGGTTTAAGAGAAGAGGGTGTAATATAAAACCGCTCGTGCTTGTGCGCCGTTTCTTGATGTACCCATACTCAACGAAGCGGTGCTCGTAATCGTTGGTATGTAGGGCGGTATTTTATATGCCACCTCAACCGAGCTTTTAAGAAACCGGTTATTTCGGTGGGATGCAAATACGCTTAGAACCTGACGTACAAGCTCCCACCCCAGAGGCTGTCCCACAACCCATTCCCCTCCCCTCGTGGGAGGGGATAAAGGGGAGGGGGAATAGATAAATGGTTGAAATTCTTATTTATCTTATCACTCCCACCCAGCCTCCCCCATTCAGGGGGAGGAGTTTTCCGAGTATTTCGGCGGTTATCGGACAGCCTCTCTACAGCAATTTGTGCTCATAATGGATCGAAATCAAAACCAATCAGGAGAATTTTATGCTGGATTTCACTGAAAAATTCGACATGGAACGCGTGGGCATTGCCAATCACGCCAGACTGATACCCGACAGGACGGCCATCATCATGGACGATTTTCGGATCACCTACGGCGAACTTCACATCATGACCAATGCCGTGGCAAACGGGCTGCTGAATCTGGGGGTCAAGCCGGGCGACAGGATTGCCGTCCTCTTGCACAACTGCCCGGAATTCCTGGTGGCATGGACCGCCGCCGGCAAGCTCGCCGTGACGCCCATTGCCCTCAACTACCGCTTCAAATCGGATGAGCTGGCTTACATCATCAACGACTCCGATGCCAAAATCCTGATCTACGGGAGTGAATTTCAAGAACTCGTTGACGAGGCCAAACCCAAATTCACCCTCTCTTCCATCAACTTTGTCTGTGTCGGCTCGCCGCCTTCCCCCGACGTCATGTCCCTTGACAGGCTTATTGAAGAAAACTCGACGGACATGCCCAAGGTGGAGACGGGCGCGGCTGCCGTGGCCCCGTCGCTCATTTACACGTCAGGCACCACGGGGCGACCCAAAGGGGTGGTCCGGGGCGTCAAAAACCGGATCAATTCCCTGCTGGGCTATGCCCACAGCTTTGAATCCACCTATGACGACACGGTCCTGATACCGGGCCCGCTGTACCATTCGGCGCCTTTTGCCTGGGCCGCCTTTTCAGCGATCCTGGGAAATACGATTGTCATCATGCCCAGGTTCGATGCCGAAGGATTTCTTCGCCTCATTCAGGAGCACCAGGTCACCACCACCTTGGTGGTGCCCACCATGTTGAATCGTATCGTCAACCTGCCTGACGATGTTAAGGAGAAGTACGATCTCTCGTCCCTGAGGGTCATGACCGCGGGCGCCGAGTCATTTCCCTTTCCCCTGAAAAAGCAAACCGTTGATTTTTTTGGTCAAGAGAAACTTTTTGAGTTTTACGGCGGCACTGAAATCGCCCTCGTGACCCGGATCAGGCCGGAGGATCAGCTGAAAAAGCCGGGGAGTTGCGGAACGCCGATCATGGGCAGCGATATCAGGCTCCTGGATGAGAACAAGAACGACGTCCCCGAGGGCGATGTGGGGATCGTGTATATAAAAAGCTCCTTTCTCCTGGACGAATATTTCAGAAACCCCGAGGCAACCCAAGCCAACACGTACGAAGGATACTTTACGGTGGGCGACATGGCCCGGGTGGATGAGGACGGGTTCTACTATATCGTGGATCGGGCCGTGGATATGATCATTTCGGGGGGCGTCAACATCTATCCGGCCGAGATAGAGGAAGTCCTCTACCGGCACCCGGACATATACGACGCAGGGATCATCGGGGTTCCGGATCCGGACTGGGGAGAAAAGATCGTGGCCTATGTGCTCCCGAAGCCGGGCGCTTCCCCTGTTGCCGACGATATCATCAATCATGTGGCGGATAATCTCGCTTCCTACAAGAAACCGAAGGAGGTCATTTTTGTGGATGAACTTCCCTATTCGCCTTCAGGGAAACTGCTCAAGCGGGAATTGAGGGAAGAATATAAGAAACAGTCCGGGGAATAAGGTCTGGCTTTGGGGCCGAGCAATGTCCAATAGTTTTACGACTTAATACAGACATATAATACTAACTGAACTAGCCTAACTACCCATTTTTGCCTTAGGCTGAAATGGGTAGTTAGGCAAAAATATTAAGTTAAATTAATAATCTGGAAGGAGGGCCTGTCCGCCGTTTTTGGTCGGAGCCGGGGGGATTTTCAACCGCTTGAAAAGCCCTCTTCCTCCTCCGTTTTCTGAAAAAAAGGAGAAACCATGGAAATCAAAGACAGCGCAGCGATCATCACCGGAGGCGCATCGGGACTGGGTGAAGCCACGGCCCGCGCCCTGGTCAGCGGGGGCGGCAGGGTGGCCCTGCTCGATTTGAACCGGGAACGGGGCCGGCAGCTTGCGGCCGAACTGGGGGAAGCCGCCATCTACTATCCGCTGAATGTGGCAAACCACGAGGAAGTGGACAATGTGGTTTCAAAAATCAAAGATGCCTTCGGATCGTTTCAGATCGTCATCAATTGCGCGGGCATCGGCGGCTCAGTCAGAATTGTGGGAAAAGACGGCCTTGTGTCACCCGAGTGGTTTACCAACATCGTACAGGTCAACCTGACGGGGACCTTCAACCTGATTCGCGCCACCGTGCCGACATTGATGGACAACGCGCCCAACGAGGAAGGGGAAAAAGGCGTCTACATCAATACCGCCTCCATTGCCGCTTTTGACGGCCAGATCGGGCAGGCGGCCTATTCCGCGTCAAAGGGCGGCGTGGTTTCCATGACACTGACCCTGGCCCGGGAATTTGCCCGGGACGGCATCCGCATCATGGCCATTCTCCCGGGGGTGTTTAATACGCCCCTTCTGAACAAGAACCCTCCCCAGGTGCTGGAGCGGCTCGGTATGCAGGTGCCCTTCCCGCCCCGACTGGGGAAATCGGAGGAGTTCGCCTCCCTGGCCTGCGAAATCGTCCGGAATTCCTATCTGAACGGAGAATTTATCCGGCTGGACGGCGGTCTTCGCATGGGGTTCGGGCGGAAGTAGCTGGAAGTGACTGGAGTGGACAGCAGCTTGCCGGACTTTACCCGTAGCTAGTTGAAATCACTATGGTCGATGTTTTTTCCGAAAAAATTAAATGCCGTGATGTCAATATGTTAAGCGGTCGCATTAGTGCAAGTTCGACAGGCTGCTAGGCGTATTTATATGCCGCCGCAGTTCGGTAGTCGCCTGCCGGACCAATCGGCGGGATGTAAAATCCTAGAAATTGTCCGTCAACTCAATTCCCCTCCCCTCGTGGGAGGGGCTAGGGGAGGGGGAATAGATTAATGGAAAAATTC
>JAFDKD010000977.1 GCA_019307165.1 Deltaproteobacteria bacterium
ATATTCGGCAACGGATACGAGAGCCCGGGGGGGCAGGCCCTGCTGTTTGTGCTGGACCTGGAGGGTCGTCTCGTTCGAAAAATCCGCACGGACCCGGCCCAGTCGCCGGGCAACGGTCTGTCCACGCCCTCCGTGGTGGATGTGAACAACGACAACCGGGCCGACTACGTCTATGCGGGCGACATGCTGGGCAACCTGTGGAAGTTCGACCTGACCGCCGACGACCCCGCCGGCTGGGACACGGCCTTTTATGACGGGGGCGTTCCCATGCCCCTTTTCAAGGCCTCATTTGCCGAATCCGGGGGGAAGACCCGGCCGCAGCCCATCACCACCCAGCCGGACGTGATGTACCACTGCAGCGGGCAAGGGTACATGGTGGTTTTCGGAACGGGCCGGTTCCTCGGCGATGCCGATCTGAACGATACGGGCGTCCAGACCGTCTACGGCATCTGGGATTACGGGGACGATACGGATGACAGGGAGTATCCGGGCGCGTTGGTAAACCGGGGCACGGGGGCCCTTTCCGGGCCGGGGGGCCTCCGCCTCCTGCGACAGGAGGAGATCGACTGGCGGGAAACGGAAGCGGGTCGCTGCCTGAGGACCCTGAGTAATCGCGCCCCGGACTGGGGCCTCGTGGACGACCCCGGCGGGGGATCGCAAGACCCCGATCCCGCGGTTCACGCGGGCTGGTTTTTCGACCTGCCGGGGTTTCCGGTTCGGAAGAACCGAATCCTCGGCGAGCGGGTCGTGCGGGACCCGTTCATCCGGGGCGGCCGGGCCGTGGTCATTTCCATGGTCCCGGGCAGCGACCCCTGCGAAGGCGGCGGCCTTTCCATGATACATGAAATGGACGCCTGCACCGGGGGGCGACTTGCAACTGCGGCGCTGGATTACAACGGCGACGGCCGGGTCGATCTGGATGACGCGCAACTGATTGATATTCGAAACGAACAGGGTGAGTTGGAAAAGGCGCCGCCCACGGGCCTGGCCGTTCCCGGCATCGTCAATGGGCCGGCAATCCTGAGAATTCCTCAGGGCGGGCGGATACGGGAGGTGAAAATGTTCACCGCTTCGACGGGAAACACCTCAGCCGTTTCCGAGGCGCCCGAGGCTCGGGGGATGGTGTCGTGGCGGGAGTGGGACCGGGAATAGGAGGCGGTCTGAAAACTACCATCTGCTGCGTTACCCTCATCCCTCGTCACTGCGGCGTAGTCTCATGGCGCAGGGCACAGGGCGTAAGGCGCAGGGCCGACTTATTCATCTGATTTGAAGGAAAAGGATATGCAGAATATCGAATATCGAACATCGAACAAGGAATGTCGAAGGAGAAAGAGAAGATTACTTTTTGTAAGGCTACTTGCAGTAATGATAGTGGCCGGCTGGGCTTCGATTGCCGCTGCCGAGGAAGGGGGCCTTGGCGGGTCCGGCCCGCCCGCACCAATCATCCGGACAGGAGGCATCGGAAAAATCCAGCGGATTCAGGGAGATGACATCGTTATTGACGATCGGCTCTACACGCTTAAATCGGATTTTCGAGATCGATTCGGGTGGGGAAATTCGCCTGCTTCGGAAAATGAAATAAATGCGCCCCGCTCGCCAAGGCCACTTAGAGATTTTTTTGACAGGATAACCCGGCTTCGCTAAAAAGCAGCTTCGCCGCGGCAAGCAGGATTAACAGGATAGTTCATATCAGGGAGAAAAGAGCCATGCGAAGAAGTTGGTTCAACTGAAACCAACTTCACCTTGATTCATAGATTGAAATCCGGCCCGCGCCGAATGAAATCGCCTCTCCTGCGCCAACTCGGCATCGCGGCTGAAGCCGCTCCTACAAACCGTGGATCGTACCAACGCCGATGAGGTTTTTTCTCTCGCCAAGATCGCCAAGAAGGCTAAGAAAGGACATTGAAGATTGAAGATTGAAAAATTGAAGATTGCCTTCTTCCGCGCTCTGCCATCCGTCGTCTGTCCCCTGATCTATTATTCCTGTCGCATATAAATATCTTTAATTTACATCCTGTTTATCCTGTTATCCTGTCAAAATTTCTTTTTCTTGACCGAAACGATTTCCCGTCCTAAAGTACCGCCATCCCATCTCTGGATGTCACAGCCGATCCGTTCATCTCAGCGCGGCCTCGAAACCATGCTTGCTCAACTCAGCATATCCAACTTTGCCATCATCAGCACCCTGGACCTGACGCTCGCGTCCGGGCTGAACATCCTTTCAGGAGAGACCGGCGCCGGCAAATCGATCATTATCAATGCCATCAACCTGATCCTGGGCGGGCGGGCGTCCTCGGATCTCATACGGA
>JAFDKD010000978.1 GCA_019307165.1 Deltaproteobacteria bacterium
TCTTTGACGATAATCGCGCCCGCGGCCGTATCCCAGGGTTTCAGACCCGTTTCCCAGAACCCATCCAACCTGCCCGCGGCCAGGTAGCACAGGTCAATGGCCGCCGATCCGGGCCTGCGGACGCCCTGGGCCTTGACCACCATCCTGGTAAACAGTTCCATGACCTCCCGGTGCTTTTCGTGAATGTCATAGGGAAAGCCCGTGCCCAGCAGCGCCTCCTGGAGATCTTGGGTTTCGGATACCCGGATTCGTTCGCCGTTAAGAAAAGCGCCCGTCCCCGCCGCCGCCTCGAAATACTCGTTCATCCAGGGGTTGTATACGATGCCGAGGACAAGGTCGCCATCCGCCTCCAGGGCAATGGAGACCGCAAAAAAAGGGAAACCGTGGGCGTAATTGGTGGTCCCGTCCAGGGGGTCCACCACCCAGGTCCGATTCGAGGATGCATGGGTCTCTCCCGACTCCTCCGAAAGTATGCAGTCGTCGGGGAACCGGTCTCGGAGGATGTCAAGCACGGCCTTTTCCGACTTGAGGTCCGCATCGGTCACCAGATCTATGGCGCCTTTTTTTTTAATACGATTCACCCGCCCGAGCATATTTCGGAGGATGTCGCCCGCCGCTTTGGCGGCCTCGGCCGCAACGGCCAGTTCGTTTTTCCACATAGTGCTCCCCAAAGGGTTATGTTATCTGAGTTCCTCGGCTTAGCCTTAGTCACACCTAAACCCTCCACCTCTGGCGCCGTCCTACGCCAAGGCTTCGGCCCGACAGGGAGGACCCGGATAGGTTCTACCGATCCGGGGAGGAATGAATCAGGTGGTGCAGCTGGTTTAACGTTATCATGATTATGCGACGCCTCGAACATAGGATATGGGTTTGAAACGTTTCAAGCCCCTTTCCTTCATCCCCCGCTAAAACGGGATCTTCGACCCGCGCCCCCCAGTCATCCCCGCGCCCCCCAGTCATCCCCGCGAAGGCGGGGATCCAGACGAACGGGAGCCTGGATTCCCGCCTGCGCGGGAATGACGGATTACGTGTTTCATACGGACGTACAAAAAACGACTTCTGTTGAAATCAACTTCAGCTTGATTCATAGATTGAAATCGAGCCCCCTTCGAGGGGGCATCCTGATGCCGGACGTCTGTCCCGCGGAGCGGGGTTCTGCGGGAGGAGTCTCACTTCGAGTCATATCCCAGTTTGCGCCGACGCGTCAACGGACATATGATTAAAACCGGGTCCTATGGGCCCGGATCTTTACTAATAGCGTTGACAAATATAGCTGAATTTGATTAAATATTACATTTATACGGGGACTGGCAGATGAGTGCATCTAAAGACCCATATGCAGGTTTGAAAAGGCGATGGCAAGCCGAAAAGGATTTGCGTCGGGAGGCGGCCCGTAAAAAGCGCTTCAAGGCGGCGGATTTGGTTCCGGTTTTCAAACGCTAGGGGATACGTATGGCATATATCTTCGGATCGGTGGCTACGGGAAGTTGCTCCCCGAAATCGGACATCGACCTCTATGTGGAAACCGTTAGGCCGGAGGACTTCTGGGCTTTACGGCGAGACCTGGAGATGCGCGCGGACCAATCCATCGATTTGTATTGTCAGCGGGACGATCTTGTTTTCGTGTCAAAAATCAAGGAGCGGGATGAATTAATTTATGAAGGCTGACATCGAGCTTTTGCGGGCTGACATAAGAAGTGAGTTGGAAAAAATCGCAAAATTAAATGAAGAATTCACCCCCTTTAAAGGTACGCTGGATCTGGGATCGGGTGATGTGTCGAATGCCGAAAAGATCATGATCGGCTATATCATGCACAATTTCTACAATGGCTGCGAAAATATATTTCGGTCGATAGCACGGTTTTTTGAAAACGAACTGGACGGGACCGCCTGGCACAGGGACCTGTTAAAACGGATGACACTTGAGATACGCGGATTCAGGCCGAGAGTCATCACGGATGATTTGTATGCGTTCTTGGATGATTTCAGGGGGTTCCAGCATAAATTCAGGCATTCTTATTCATTTGAGTTGGATTGGGAGCGCGAAAAGGTTGTTGCCGCCAAGTTTTCCTCTTCGCTGGAAATGCTGAGGCGTGATGTAGGCAAATTCCTCGAGAACCTGGATATGATCGAGGAGGGCGGTGACACATAGTTCCATGCAAGAGCGCCTGGACCGGCTGCTTGCGATCGTCGGCCGAAGGACGACCTTTATTCAGCCGGATTTCGTGCGCTACGGCCCTCAATACGCGCCGAGGCCGCTGA
>JAFDKD010000330.1 GCA_019307165.1 Deltaproteobacteria bacterium
ATCACCTCCGACTGAGCCATCGCCACCCCACTGAATATCAAAACCAATAATGGCAACAATATCTTCCGCATATCAGATCCTCATTGATGGGTGTCAGGCATTGAAATTTCAACTTTTTCGAACCAGGAGCATCGGCATAAATATTGTAACGTAATGGCTTACATGAATTCCATGGGCCTTGAAAACTATGGACGCAAAATGTGGTTGGGTCCTTTTGTATCAGGTGGTTACGGAGACAGATTCTTCATACTTCATCATTTCAGATAAAAATGGCATGATTTTTTCTTTGAGAGTCGCTTCCGCCACCTTTTCATAACTCTCTGATTTGCAAGCAGATAGGAGCGTCGGCTGCGTGGCGCCAGTATTTTTTACCAGATTCAAATTGTATTTTTCTCTGATCGAGTATAAAGTATCGTGAAGATAATTTCGATATATTCAATACTTTATCATCGGGGAAAAGAGCATGTACCTACAACCTCAGGCTGACTTGAAGAAGCTTTTTGCAACGCGAAAATGCTGGATGATTGAAGGCCTTGCCGCCAAGCTCGGATATGCGGCGATCTCCGTCAGGCGGTTTTTGAAGGAAATTGGATATTTCCGAAGTTACACCCACAACGGCAAGTGGTACACCCTACATTCCATTCCCGTGTTCAACGCCCAAGGCATCTGGCCGCACGAGGAACTCAGATTTTCAAAGCATGGCAACCTAATTCAAACCATCAACCATTTGGTCAGAAAAAGTCCAACCGGACTTTCTGCCAAGGACCTTGTAGACATGCTCCACCATCCCTGTCACACGGTTTTGACAAACCTCCACAAGACCGGCCAACTTGCTCGGATGAAAGCGGGACCAGAGTTCGTTTATCTTTCCACGGTTTCAAAAGAAAACCTCCGCCAACGGGAACGTCTGCAACTTCGCATGCTCCGGGAGGCTGCACAGCCTCTCACAGCGGAAGCGGCTATCTGTGTTCTGGTTGAATTTATCCATCATCCATCATCTTCTTTTGAAGATTTGGTCGGCATACTTCGCAAACGCAGAAAAACCGTGGTTTTGCCGGAGACCATTGAGTTGTTCTTTCGGGAACACCATATAAAAAAAACGCGCGGATCGCAGGGTTCGAGGCTCTGACAACTCTACGAAAACAGATCGACAGACTTGAGGCCCATGCCTCACCGGCTTTTCTTTTTCCCCAATCACCACAGTTGCTGTTTGCACCCACAGAAACCGAATGCTCCGATTGCCGTGCACGGCTTCATGTTCTGAAAACGCGCAAACGTTCAGTGGTGACCATGCATGCCGGTGTCTTCAAAGCCCATGAAACACGGCTTCATTGTACAAAGTGCAAGAACAAGACGGTTTACACATCAGAAGCGTTGGCCCGAGTTGTTCCTGATCACGGGAACTTTGGGTACGACGTGCTGGTCTTCACGGGCAAGGCCATGTTCCTGCGCCATCGCAACAGCCGGGAAATCTGCGATGAATTTGCCGCAAGAAACATCCAGATCAGTCCTCGTGAGATCGACTGCCTGGGCAAGAAATTCATCATCTATCTGGCCATTGCTCATCGACAAAGCGCACCCAGAATCCGGAGATCGATGCAATCCAAAGGAGGCTATGTGCTTCATCTGGATGGAACGTGTGAGGGGGGAGGCCCCCATCTGATGAGCGGGCTGGACTCAATTTCTTCCATTGTCCTGGGGAATATCAAGTTGCCCTCTGAAAATGCCGCGGAAATCATTCCCTTTCTACGGCACATCCAGTCGCTGTTCGGCAATCCCCTTGCTCTCGTCCACGATATGGGAAGTGGAATCCTAAAAGCCGTAGCCGAAATCTTTCCCGGCAAACCTGATTTCATCTGTCATTTTCACTTCCTCAGAGACCTTGGCAAGGACCTGCTGGAACCCGATTATGCCGTTATCCGAAAAAGGCTAAAAAAACACAAAATCGTGGCCAAGCTGAGGCACCGCGCACGAGCGATGAAAAAAATCATAGATAATCATCCAGAGTTAATGGATGCCTTGAACGAGGGATTCCAGCATAACCGATGGCCAGACTCGCTACGGGCACAGGCGCCAGTGGTTTGCGCTTACACCCTCATTCACTGGGCGTTGGATGGGAAAAATCAGGGACAAGGGTATGGATTTCCCTTTGATCGTCCTTATGTCGAATTTGCCAAGAGATTGTATGCCCTTCGCGAGAATCTGGAACAGTTCAAGAACATTTCACTACAGGGTCAGTGGTTGGACAATCGCCCTTTCTGGAAAATGCTTGGCGACCTGAGAGATGTTGTCTCTGATTCCGGCCTGCGAAAAGCCGTGGCAGATATCCAACCAAAAATCCAGGTGTTCGAAAAGCTCAGACACGCCATGCGCATCGCACCCAAAGATGGGAAGCAGGGTCTCAATGCCAACGGCATGGACATGAACATGAAAACCATTGAAAAACGAGTCACAGACTTTCACCATTGGCTCAGCACAGACCGGATTTTTGCGCAAAACAAGGAGTACAAAAAGATGATCGCCCAGATCGACAAATACTGGGTAAAGCTCTTTGCCGACCCCATTACCGTGCAAACCTGCACGGGCACCGGCACCATTCAACCACAACGGACCAACAACATCCTGGAACACTTTTTCCGGGATCACAAACGGGCCCACCGACGGAGAACGGGAAACGGTAGCATGGCCAAAACGTTCCAGACCATGCTTGCGGATACGCCCCTTGTCAAAAATCTGGAAAATCCTCAATACATGGAGACCCTGCTTGCTGGAAATCCGGCGCTCGAGGAACTGTTTGCAAGCATCGACAGCAAACTGGTACGTTTCGAATTGCACAAGGCCCAAGAAACTCCAGATAAACTACCGACCAAAATCCGTAAGATTATTGCCAATCCAATGCTTCCGGAACTTGTGAAAAATCTGTTCTACAATACGACAAAATGTGCGTCAGAAAGCTGAAATCCAACCACATTTTGCGTCCATAGCTTGAAAAATTGGATTTTCAAGGCCTGACACCGAGATACCGATCGGCATATTTGATGGGCGATCGATCCCAGTAGAAGTCATAATTCTCCCAAGGGGTGCCGTTGAACTCGATCCGCATCGCCTGGGGGGTAAAGTCCTGGGTTCCGTGAGCCGACACCCAGTTGCTGATGCTCCGCTGCGTTACCGCTGCCTTGAAGCGGTCTGTCTGGGTGATGATCCAGTTGGTCAGGTATCCTCCATGACTGCCCCCGGTGACTCCCAGTCGGTTTTCGTCGATCCAATCATACTTCTCGAGGGCCTCATCTAATCCCCGGATGTTGTCGCGATAATCAACACCACCGTAATCGTGCACCACGGGATGCTGAAATCCATACCCATAGCCGGTGCTGCCGCGGTAGTTCACGACGAGCACCCCGTAATCCTTCGCGGCCAGCATCTGGAATTCCTGGAACCAGGTTCGCCCCCACATGCCTGAGGGGCCCCCGTGGATATTCAGAATCAGGGGATACTTCCTGTCTGGCTGAAAATCGACGGGCCGGAAGAGAAAGCACTGCACCTTCATATTGGCGTCGTTCACGAACCAGAACTCCTCCCCCTTTCGGAGTTCGAGTGACTGAAGCAGGGTATCGTTGAAGTAGGTGAGCTGCTTCATGCCTCCGCCGGAAGAATCGCTTGCCCAGATTTCGGGGATCCGGATTTCATTCCCCAGCGTGAATGCGAACCGCGTGCCATCCTTCGACAGGTTTACGCTACCCAGGCTGACTTCATCCCCCGATAGCTTCTGAACCTCACGGCTGCCGACGTCGAGACGAAACAATCGAACAACCCCCAAATCATTGGTCGTAAAGTAGAGGAACTTCCCATCCGGGGACCAGGAGAAGCTCCTCAGGATTCGGTCGAAGTCAGCAGTGAGGTTGCGGTGCTCACCATTTCCGACTCGGGTGAGGTATATGTCGGGTTGGGTATAGGGGCGGTCGGTCCGGACATAGGCGATGCTCTTCCCGTCGGGCGACCACTTCGGGGAACCATCCTGATGGGACTGGGTGGTAACGGGCTTTGGCTCTCCTCCAACCGCCGGGACGATCCAGATGTCACTGTTCTGGTCGCCTTCATATTCCTTGCCGGTTCGATTGGAGACAAAGGCGATATTCCGGCTGTCCGGCGACCAGACGGGACAGGAGGCGTTCCAATCCATCCCCCGGGTGAGTTGTTTGGAGACTTTTGTCTCCAGGTCGAACACCCAGATGTGGGCACGCTTTTCGTCCAGATAGTCGGACTGGCCGTTGGCCTGATATCTCGAAAGCTTGATCACGCTGATATCGGGCTTCGGGTCTTCCTTCTGATCAGACTTCCCGGCGTCAGGCTCCTCACCAGTTCTCAAAAGCATTAGCAGTTTCTTCCCGTCCGGAGACCATTGGATCGAAGAGGGCGAAGCATCCAGTTCGGTCAGCGGGAAGGCCTCGCCGCCATCAGGTGAGATCAAATGAACCTGTGGTTGCTTATCCCTCCGGGACACAAAGGCCAGCCATTTTCCGTCGGGCGACCAGCGGGGCGAGCGATCGTTATTGCCCTGGGTAAAACAGACCGGCTCTTTTGTCCCGTCGAAAGGAACCATCCATATCCGGGATTCCCGGGAGCGCTTGTCCTCGCTAACCTTTGCGGCCACGAAAGCGACTCTTTCACCATCCGGAGAAATCCGGGGGTCGCTCACGAAGATAAACCGGTAGTAGTCATCGGGCAACATGCCCCGTTTTTGACCC
>JAFDKD010000331.1 GCA_019307165.1 Deltaproteobacteria bacterium
CATGGGCCTGGAGAAAATGGTCACCAAGGCGATCAAGGCGGCCTGCGACAGGGCCGTGGGACTGGGAAAGACGGGGTGATATATTCCTCAGGATCAAAGGTTGCGGTTTCGCATCCCAAAGGAAATATTTTAACACCCATTGCATTAGTGCCTAGAGTGATCTAAAGTTAAGGATTGTTTGACATTTAGATAATTGATGAGCAACGCTCCACCACAACTTTAGCTCACTCAGAACTTTAGTTCACTCATTTTACGTGAAGTTCTATCGCATTATCCGTCGGCACATGGCGGACGTTTATCTTCCCGTTCCCCTTGTCCGTCAATTCGACGCCGTCTCCCCTCACCACCCCTTCGAGACCGAGACCGATGAGTCTCTCCGGGTCTTCCACGGTGCCCATCACGCTCTCCGGCATATCATCCGGCTTGACGCCGAGTTCTTTGAACAAAGGCGAGACAAACAGCGCCCCCTTTTCAGCCGCCGTAGCCGGGGATATGTGACAAATCGCCAGGCCGGAAAAACACACCAGGCACAAGAATACGAACAATTTCCTGGACAACGCCATCATGTCCTCACTTCTCGAAACAGGGCCGCACCCTTGGGGGGCTTAGCTGGAATACGAATGCTATTTCTGATACTTGAAGGAGACGTTGAGTCTCGTACGATACGACGTAACCTTGCCGTTGGTGATCACCAGGTCCAGTTTTGTCACCTCGGCGATCCTTAAATCTTGAAGGGAATCCCCCGCCGTTTCAATGGCGGTCTTGGCTGCATCCTCCCAGGAGACGTCACTCGATCCTACCAGTTCGATTATTTTGTAAACGCTGTTTGCCATGTCTTTTCCTCCTTTATTAGGTTAGAAGTTGAGGTTCGGACGAGCTTCCAATGCATCCAGAATACAAAATCATTGCTCAACGGTCAAGTTCGGCCAATGGCGTGTGCTGAAGAAAATATCGAATAACGAATATCGAACAAGGAATTTCGAAGGAATGATGAAATTTAGAATTTAGAATTTAAAAATTAGAATTTAAAAAACAAGAATATTGACAAATCAAATTCAATTGACATTGTTTTTTTGAACCCTGAACCCTGAACCCTGAACCCTGAACCTCAAACCACGAACTAAGAACCAGGAACGAAGAACGAGGAACAGCTGACGAAGTCAGCCCACAACCCGCAACGCGCAACTCGCAACTCGCAACCCGTAACGCGAAAACATGGTCGATTGCAACCATGCCCTGGTCAGATCCAGCCAACCAACACGATCTCAGAAGTTGCCGGAAAAGGTCCGGCCTTGACAGCACCTGCCTCAAAACTTACTTTTATTTTAACAACTTATATATGAAGCATGCGGAGCAATCTTAAACAGCACGTTTTTTGCAGAGTGATAACTTATGATGAAAGCGGTATTTCACGGATATTTTAAGATGGAAAAGCATTTGCAGGCATATGGGCGCAAAGGAGGCGCAGCTGAGTGGGCATCGGTCCTGGCCCTTGCGGCGGTGCTCTGCTGCCTGACATTTTATCACGCCCGCGCCCCTCTGCCCCCGGCCCCCGTGCCGCGAACAATCGTACATACGGACCCGCCGGCGCCGGTCGAAATGGTTGCTCAAAATCCCGAAGCGGACAAAATCGCTCTTCCGACGGTGCTCCCCGAAACCTCCGAGTCGGACATTCACGCCATCATCCTTCAGGTGGCAGGCAGGCATGAAATCGATGCGGCCCTGATTATGGCCATTGTTCATGCGGAATCGCGGTACAACCCCAACGCCGTTTCCGCAAAGGGCGCCATGGGACTGATGCAGTTGATGCCCGGGACGGCTGAGGACCTCGGGGTGAAGGACGGTTTCAATCCGGAAGAAAATCTGGATGGGGGAGTCCGCTATTTCAAACAACTCCTCAAAAGGCTGGGCGGCAATGTCACCCTGGCCCTAGCCGCCTACAACGCCGGGCTTAAACATGTCAGGAATTACAGCGGGGTCCCGCCTTTTAAAGCAACTCATTATTATATAGACAAGGTCTTCGAGTATTATCGCAAGTACAAGGCCCAGCTGGCCGGCGCAGATCGACTGACCCCTTCCCCGGATGGAAAACGGCAGGCCGCGTTATCCTGATCCCCACCCCAAGAATCAGAAATGTGCAATTTTTTACAAGTTCTAGGAAATCAAGGAGTTGGGCGGAGGCGTACACATACGGCTAAGGGCATAGGGCTCAGGGGAAAACAGCTTTTTTATCGAGCCGGATTAATCCGTTGACCCTACGCCTTGTGCCTTGCGCCTTGCGCCCTTGCTTATGTCGCACAACCAACTCCGCAGATTGACACCGAAATTGTGAAAAAGGGCCATTTCCGGCTGGAAACCAGATAGGTGTTGACAGCCCCCCACCCCATTGTTAGCTTCTTGCAATAAGACTACATGAATGAAAATCATATTAGCCATAGCGGGTTCCGATTCCTGTGGCGGCGCCGGAATTCAGGCCGATATTAAGACCATAACGGGCCTGGGGGCCCACGCCCTGACCGTCATCACCGCCCTTACCGCTCAGAACTCCCAAGGCATCAGTGACGTCTACCCTGTTCCGGAACGATTTATCGCCCGCCAGCTGAATGCGGTTTTGGATGACGTTTCACCCCATGGGGTGAAAATCGGCATGCTTTACAGCAAAGGGGCTGTAAAAGCCGTTGTGGATTTTCTCCGATGCCGTCGTCCACCGAACGTTGTTCTGGACCCCGTTGCGCGCGCCACCACGGGCAGACGGCTGATGGACGGCCACATCCTGAGTCTGGTGCGGGATGAGTTGCTGCCCCTGGTTGCGGTGGTCACCCCGAATCTCGGTGAGGCGGGCCTTTTGAGCGGCAAAACCGTCAAAAACGGGGATGACATGCTTGAAGCCGGTCGCCGCATCAATGCGATGGGGCCGGCTGTGATCGTCACGGGAGGTCACTTGGAAGACCATTGCGAGGACCTCCTGGTTGATGGTAAAGACATTGCTCGATTCGCCGGCCCCAAAATAAGGACTCCCAACACCCACGGCAGCGGGTGCGTTTTCTCCTCGGCCCTGGCCACCTATCTGGGAGGCGGGAAAAAACTGGAAAGGGCCGCGAAAATGGCCCACGAGTTTGCCAGACGCGCCATTGAAAACGGATATGAATGCGGCAAAGGCCCCGGGCCGGTTGGGCCGGGCTTTGTGCCGACCCTATAGGCGGCTTTAAGCGGCAAAAGAGGTTAAGGCTGAGGCTAAGGTTGAGAAACAAAATGACTTCTTTTATCTTTCTTCTCTTGACCTGAACCTTAACCTCGACCTGACGAAGGCCTGCATAACCCAAACAAGTGTAGTCACAACCACGGAACCCAGGTTTTCAGACAAAATATAAGGATACCCCTTCATCATGACCCAAATGGAAAAAGCAAGAGCCGGCGTCATCACGCCTGAGATGACATCCGTCGCCAAGACGGAACAGGTGGAGGCCGATTGGCTCATGGAAGAGGTGGCCGCGGGGCGGATCAGCCTGCTGGCCAACAACATGCGGAAACACGCCAAACCGTGCGGCGTCGGCGGCGGCCTGACCATCAAGGTCAACGCCAACATCGGCACCTCCTCCGACCATGCCGAACTCGCGGATGAACTGGAAAAGCTGCGCGCATCCGTGGATGCCGGGGCGGACACGGTCATGGACCTATCCACCGGCGGGGATATCGACGCGATCCGAAAATCCATACTTGAAAACTCGCCCATTCCCCTGGGGACCGTGCCCATCTATCAGGCGGTAGTGGAAACCGTCGAGGAAAAAGGCGGCCTCGTTAACCTTACCGAAGACAAAATCTTCGAGGTGATCGAAAAGCAGGCCCGGGACGGCGTCGATTTCATCACCGTTCACTGCGGTCTCACCCGCGCGGCCCTTGAAATGCTGAAAGCTCAAGGGAGGATTACGGACATCGTAAGCCGAGGCGGCGCTTTCCTGACCACATGGATGCTTCACAACGACCGGGAAAACCCGCTCTACACCCATTATGACAGGCTCCTTTCCCTGGCCCGGAAATATGACGTCACCCTGAGTCTGGGAGACGCACTGAGACCGGGCTGCATTGCCGATGCCACGGACCGGGCCCAGATCCACGAACTCATGACCCTGGGGCATCTCACGAAACTGGCATGGGAAGCGGACGTGCAGGTGATGATTGAAGGTCCGGGACATGTGCCCCTGGATCAAATCGAGGCCAATATCCTGCTTCAAAAACGGCTCTGCCACGAGGCGCCCTTTTACGTGCTGGGTCCATTGGTGACGGACGTGGCCGCGGGGCACGATCACGTGGCATGCGCCATAGGCGGCGCGGTCGCGGGACGCGCGGGCGCCGATTTTCTATGCTATGTGACGCCCTCGGAACACCTCTGTCTCCCCGACGTGGAAGATGTTCGGGAAGGCGTCATCGTAACGCGGATCGCCGCCCATGCGGCCGACCTGGCCAGGGGGAACAAATTGGCCATCGACCGGGACCGACGAATGGCCGTAGCCAGGAAAAACCTGGATTGGGAAACCCAGATGGAACTGGCCATCGATTCGAAAAAGGCCAGGGCGTACCGCGAAAAAAGCCCGCCCACCGAGGAGGATGTCTGCACCATGTGCGGCAAGTACTGCGCAATCAAGCAGGTGAAAGATTATTTCGACAAGTAAAGCCGGGGTCGTCAACAAGCTGTTTTGAGGCCGGCCCTATCGGGGGGTTTTAATTCTGAAAG
>JAFDKD010000332.1 GCA_019307165.1 Deltaproteobacteria bacterium
AGAAACGTAAAGATCCGGGCCCATAGGACCCGGCTTCGCTAAAAGGCAGCTAGGCAGAGAGGGGCACGCCCGGCTTTGAGGCCGCCCCCATAGGGGGCTTACAATTACCGAGTCCTGTAAGTAATGCACCCATTAGGTGTCAGGAAATACAATGTTAATGCAATATAGTTATGTCAACACTTGTTTTCTCTAGACTCTGGACACTCGTCTCTTGACACTTGGAATCTTTTCCTACTGACACCTGTCGAAGATCCCGCCGTTGTTGGGCGGGGAACACTGACACCTGACACCTTTTTCTACTGAAACCATTCTTCGTGCACGTCGTGTTCTTCGTTGTAAGCACTCCCGGCATTCATATCCCAAGACTCCGCCTAAGCACCCACCGTTACCCGAGCCGGCAATTTCCGGCCAAGGATGTCCACCGTCTCCGCCACCATTTCCGCGAGGACCTCCGCGGCGGGTTGGATTTCTTCAATCATGCCTGAAACCTGACCGGCAAAAGGCCCCATGAATTCATCCTTGTCTGCCTTCATGAACATCTCCACCATTCCGGAAGCGAACATGACCTGCGTCGGGAACGGCAACGGGTCGAGTCCCGCCATTTCCCACAGGTCATGAAACCGGTTGTACGTGGCGCGGGATGTCTTGCCGGTGTAGAGATAGGTCCGCCGGGTATCTTCGTCCGTGGCATTTACAATGGCCTGCTTCTGGACATCCAGAGCGCCCCCTTCCACCGTTGCCAGAAAGCGCGTTCCCACCCAGACCCCTTCGCAGCCCGCCGCCAGGGCCGCGGCAACCCCACGACCGTCGCCGATGCCGCCGGCGGCCAGCACCGGCGTGGGCGCGGCCGCATCCACGGCCTGGGGCCAGAGGGCGATGGAGCCGATCCGGCCGGTGTGCCCTCCCCCTTCGTGTCCCTGTGCCACCACCACATCCGCGCCGGACTCGGCGATTCGGCGCGCGTTCTTGGTATTGCCGCAAATCCCCAGCACCTTGATGCCCGCCGCGTGCGCGTCCGGGACCATAAAACCGGGATTTCCCAGGCCCGAGCAGAACAGGGGCACCTTCTCCTCGATGCAGGTCCTGACCGCGGCATGGGGCTGCATGGTGGTGCTGTCCAGCCGCACCATGGTATCGATGTCCGGAAGGTTCATTTCTTCCTTGATCTTTTGAATCCAGTCGTAATGGGCCTGGGGAAGTGTCTTGAGCACCTCGCTCAGGGGGACCTCCGCGGGACCCTCGATTTCCGCGTCCCCCTGACTGACGATCTGGCCCGGTAGCAGCAGGTCCACGCCAAAGGGCTTGTCCGTCTGTTTCTTGATCTCCCGAATCGCGTCTCTCAGCTCACTCACCGTAAACCCGCTGGCGCCCAGCACGCCAAGTCCGCCCGCATTGGAAACGGCCGTAACCAGTTCTACCGGGGCCCCGGTTTTCTCCCCCACCAGGCTGGGCCCCATGCCCGCGCTCAGAATGGGGTACTCGATGCCCAGCATGTCGCACAATTTCGTTCTCAATATGGGTTTGCTCACATGAAACCTCCTTATTTTCTCAGCAGATAATCAAAATTTCTCGACAGGGTATTCGCGCAGTATCCTTCTGGCCACGCTGAGTTTGTGGACCTCGTCCGGTCCGTCATAAATACGGGCGGCCCGCTCGCCCCTGTAGTACATGGCAATGGGCGTATCGTCTGTCATGCCCAGTCCGCCGTGGACTTGAAGCGCCGTGTCCACCACCTTCTGCAGGACATTGGCTACGAAAAACTTGATCATTGAAATGTCCTTCATGGCCGCCTTGACCCCCTGATTCTGGATGATCCACGCGGTGTTGAGCACCATGAGCCTTGCCGCCAGGATCTCGGCTGCGCAGTCCGCGATGTACATCTTGATGATGTCCGAATCGCCGAGAACCTCATTCGGCGTCCGGGGGCGTTTGTTCGCATAGGAACACATGAGGTCGAAACAGCGGTTGCAGATGCCGACCCAGCGCATGCAGTGATGGATCCGCCCCGGGCCGAGGCGCTCCTGGGCCAGGACAAAGCCCATGCCCTCGCCGCCCAGGTTGTTTTCTAAGGGCACGCGGCAATTTTGATAAAGAATTTCGGCGTGGCTGGCCCACCCGTCTCCCACATGCCCCATCACGGAAATGTTCCGGACGATGTTGTAACCCGGGGTGTCGGAGGGAACGATGATCATGCTGGCCTTCCTGTGGGGGGACTCGGCCTCCGGGTTGGTCTCCGCCATGACGATGGCAAATTCGGCCCCGTCCGCGCACGAGGTATACCACTTGTGGCCGTTGATAACATAATCGCTGCCGTCCTTAACCGCCGTGGTCAACAGCCATGTGGGATTGGAACCCGCCACTTCCACCTCGGTCATGGAAAAACAGGACCGGATTTTCCCTTCCACATTGGGCCGGCAGTAGGTTTCTTTCTGTTCCTCATTGCCGTATTTGTACAGGATTTCAATGTTCCCCGCATCCGGCGCCTGACAACCGAACGCATAGAGTCCGAGCGGGGTCCCGCCCAATACCTCGAATATCATGGCGTTTTCCATAAGGCCCAGCCCCATGCCGCCGTATTCCTTGGGATGCAGGGGCGCCCATAGTTCCATCTGCCGGACCATGTTGCGCTTCTCTTCGATCTCCGGAAGCATGGCGCCGAACCCCTTGGTGGCAAGCTCGTACTCCATGGGAATCAGTTCTTTCTGAACAAATTCCTTCATCATGCCCAGGATGGTCTGGAGTTTTTCCGATACGGTGAAATCCATTCGATTTGCTCCTTTCTGGCATTTTGCGTTTCAAGGCCGATCACTAGAAATCCCTACTATATTCGACACGAGCCCCGGAGTCTAGGAAATCTGAACCCGGAACACAGAGAGCGAAGGGAGGTGGGCGGGAAAAAGATCAGTAAATCAGTGAGACGGTCGGACAGTATTTCAGTAGGACGGTAAGACGGTTGACTTCCATTTTAAAACGCATTACAATGTGCACTATATTGAGTTTATTAACTCCCATAGGGGCGCGTCTTATGGATACAGAAACAGTCCGTTTAAATATCACAATCCCAAAGGATCTGCTGGCTGCCCTGAATGAGCATACGGGCCCCAGAAAAAAAAGTCAGTTCATTGCCCGGGCGATCCACGAGCAAATTCAAAAGGATCGGAAGGCAAAACTGGATGCGGCGCTCATTGAAGGTTATCAGGCTTCCAAAAATGAAAGTCTTGCTCTCTCGCATGAATTTGAGGCCGCCGACCTGGAGGGCTGGAATGATTATTAGAAGAGGAGACATATTTCTGGCCGCCCTCGACCCGACCATTGGCCGAGAAATATCCAAAACAAGGCCGGTAGTCATTGTTTCAAATAATAAAAACAACCGGTATTCCGGGACTGTTACCGTTTTGCCTATTACATCGCAATCTGTTCAAAAAACATACCCTTTTGAGGTTTTCCTGGATCAAGGAAAAGGCAATTTGCCCAAGAATTCCAAAATCAAGGCCGATCAAATTCGCACGCTTGATAAGCGCCGCCTGGTCAAATCCATTGGCGTATTGCCGGAAGAAGACATGCGTCTTGTCGATAAAGCAATTCACATCCATTTAGATATCATTTAATGATTTGGCATCTCATTCCTTTTTTCTTGGTGAAATCCGTGTTATCAGTGTAATCTGTGGTCAAAATCTTTAATTCAGATTTTCAGAATCTTAACTGGCGGAGGGAAGCAATGAAGGCACTGGTCCTGTACGATTCTTTGGGCGGGAACACCGAAAAAGTTGCGAAGCGAATCCACGACACGCTGGTGGAAAACGACGTGGACAGCCGGCTGTTTAAAGTTAAAAAGGATGAAGATAGGGACCTCGATCTTTACGAGTACGACATTCTGATCCTGGGCTCCCCGGTCATTGCCTGGGGGCCTACCAACCCCATGCGGGACTTTGTGATGAAGAAGCTCCGCGAATACCACAAAGAAAGGATCCGACCGTCCGCCCCCCTTCGGCCGGGAAAATTCGCCGTCAGCTTCTGCACCTATTCCGGCACCCACATCGGTGAGGACGAAGCCATCCCCCTGACCAAGTGGTTCAGTTCTTTTACCGGGCATCTGGGATGCCGGATCATGGGCGAGTGGCATATTGTGGGCGAGTTTCACAATCGGAAAGACGTCAATATCAACGGCAGGCTGGGCGATATCCGCGGGCGTCCCAACGAGCAGGATCTGCTGAATGTCCACAACCGCGTCAAAGGCATGTTGACCGCGTTGTCTGCTTTTTGATGAAACAGAATGGCCGCACGATAGTACCCTGACGCGGGATGCGAAAAAGAAATCTCTCACAGAGTCCGCAGAGTTCACAGAGAACAAATCTACTTGATTAAAGGGATCGGTGAAACCTCGCGGAGCGAGGCCAGTGCGCACTGGTATGGAGTAAAACCCGTAAGACAGTTGGACCGTATTTCAGTCGGACCGTCGGACCGTATCTACCGTTTCACCGTTTTGACCGTCTTACCGTCCGACTGTCCCTACCGACCTACCGTCCCCACCGTCTAACTGTCCGACTGATCTCCGTCCTCCGTCCTCCGACCCTTGCCACGGCATAGCCGAAGGCGACGCCGGGTCCGACCTCTGATCTCTAGTCTCTCGTCTCTAGCAGTGTGTCGGACTTTCCTTGTAAGTACTTGAAATCATTGGGTTGGCTATTTTGAACCACAAAAATAAATGCCATGAAATCAACTGGTTACACCTCTTATCTTCCGTGTTATCGGTGCTATCCGTGTAATCCGTGGTTAATGTTTTTTCGTGTATTTCGTGTGTTTCGTGGTTCTATAAGCCTTCGACTGCGGCGCTCTCTTGAGATTCGAATTATCTCAGTTACTTGCGCTTGAATCAGCCGAGTTTTTTCCTGACACCCGACACCTCTTTTCTCTCCTTCCGCCTTACTCCATATACTCCCTACTTTACTACCGACTTCTGACCTCCGACTTCTGACATCTGTCTTCCGACCTACCGTCAAGCCGCCTCCACCCGGCAAGGCACAAACCGATGAATCGGCGTACCCATGGGGTCGCGATGGGTGTTTTTGGTCAGGCGGTTGACATTCATGCCGTATATGTCGCCGTCATATTCCAGGCCGAAACCATGCGGAATCAGGACCATGCCGGGGCGGACCTGTTTGGTTACCTGGAGTTCCCCCACGTCCGCGGCCGCCTCGGTGGTCACCCGCACCTGCTGCCCGTCGCTCAGCCCCATCCGCTGGGCATCTTCGGAATTCACGGCCACGGTGCAGGCACGCTTGCCCTTGTTCCACTCCGGGTTTCGCATGAGCGTATTGGCATTGTAGTCCATGTGTCTGCCGGCATTCAGGATCAACGGGAATTCATCCGTCATCGTCAAGTCGGCCGCCTCGCTCACCGCATCCAGGTCCTTGAGTTCCTTTTCCATCTCGGGAATGTATACCTCGATCTTACCGGAGGGCGTCTTGATGCCGGCCGTGGGATTGTCCGCATCCGCCTTTCCGACCCACAAGCCCTGCGGCGTGTCCAGCAGGGCCTGAAAAATTCGGTCGCCCATGTCGGGACCCGGCTCGAAGCCGGCCCGGGCCGCATGTCCGTAAAATGCCTTGGGCGCGGTCATCAGCATACCCCAGAGCGCGGCCAGGTTGGCGCTGCCCCATTCCCGGCCCAGCGTCTCGGCCAACACAAACGGCATGGCGCGCATGGCCCTGGGTTCTTCGGCGGCCCAGGCCATGAGCTTGCCGCCAAAGGCAAGGCGGTCGCCCTTGGCGGCCTGGCGCAACTCGTCGGGAATGTCGGGAATCAGCCCCAGCTTGTCGGCCAGCCGTGTGAATATCTGCCCGGCCTCCAGGCACTCTCCCGGCGGTTCGACAATGGGCCGGCGCATCTGGAAAAAGATCCCGGGATAGTTCCACTGGAAAAACGTGCCGTCCCAACATTCGTAGTACGTGCGGCAGGGCAAAACGTAATGGGCCGGCCGGGCCGTTTCGTTCATGACGATCTCGTTGACCACCAGCAGGTCCAGCTTGGCAAAGGCTTCTTCGTATGCCGTTGTGTCGGGGTATGCCCGAAGCGGGTTGCACGCGCTCACATGCACCGCCCGAAGGCGTTCGGGATGTTCGCTCAGGATTTCTTCCGGCATGGCCCCGGGCGGGAAAGAGCCGGCCGCCACCGGTGGAAAATCAGTAGCCACGGTGCGCCAGGTCTTGGGATCGCGCTCGTCCGCGTGTCTCCCCATGGGCGTCATCATGGCGGGTATGATGTTGCCGCCGCGAACCCCGAACACGCCGCAGACCGCGCAGAGAACGGCCATGACATATGAATTGAGCGTGCTGTGCCGCCCCATGTAGATACCCAGGTCAGGATGAATACACCATCGTTTCGAGGTCATGATCTCACAAACACGGCGGACCTGATCGTAGTCGAGTTCGCATATCTCAATCGCCGCTCGCGAATCAAACCTTTCGAACAAGGGCCGTATGGTTTCGAACCCTTCCACATATTGGCCGAGGTAGTCCTTTTTCTCCCATCCTTCATCCAGGATGATGGCGATCATGGCCTTCATCAGCAAAGCGTCGGTGCCGGGCCGCACGGGCAGGTGGATATCGGCAATGGCCGCAGTCTCGCTCTTTCGGGGATCGACCACCACCAGCATACGATCCGGGTCCTTGGAAAAGCCTTTGAGCACCTTGCGCGCCTGCGGCATCTGGTGGCTCATCATGCCGTTCCAGCCCCAGCCCACCAGCACCTCGGCCTGATGCTCATCGGGAATGGCCATAAGGTACTGCTTTCCCAGTACGCGGCCGTTGATCCACCAGGAGCCGCTGAACTCCTGGCCCGCGGAGCTGTAAAAATACTTAGACCCCATGCCCCCCAGCATGCCCAGGCCGAATGTGCCTTCAAAATGGCCGCCCTGAGCGCTGGCCCCCATATATGCGAGACAACGCGGACCGTACTCGCCCACCAGGGCCCGCATTTTTGAGGCGATTTCATCAATGGCCCGGTCCCAGGAAATCGGTTCGAAACCGTCGCCCACCCTTTTCAGCGGCTGGGTCAGGCGATCCTTGGGATACTGGTGATAGATGACATTGAGACCTTTGCGGCAGGCATATCCCCGGCTTCGCAGGTTTTCTTTATCCGGCCGCACTTTCACCATGCGGCCCTCTTCGACCAGCACTTCGAGCCCACAGTTTTGCGCGCACAGCACGCACCCGGTCTTCTGCCACTCGCTCATTTTCTTGCCTCCGAAAAGGATATTTTCAGCTTACGGTTTCATACAGCGCCCGCACATCCTCGCTCATTGCCGCAAGGTGCGCCCTTGTCTCCTCGGGTGAAACGGCCTTGAGTGAGCCGTCTTCCAGAATTCCCGAGTCCCGGACAATTTTCTTGACTTTTATTCGTCCCCGGAAAATAGTAGACCGGTCGTCTAGGATTGTCAACGGGTTTTCTGTTAAAACATTTAAGCAGGATTTAGAAATGAGAACGAAATGGAGCTTTTTGAAGCCATCAAAACCCGGAAGTCCGTTCGCGCTTTTGAACCGAAAGCCGTGCCCACCGAAACCATCATGGAGGTGCTGGAAATCGCCACCAGAGCCCCCTCCTCCGTGAACTCCCAGCCATGGGAGTTTTTCATTGTCAAAGGAGCGAAACTGGACCAGTTGAAATTTACAAAAAACGGCAGGTGGTCCTGGGCGTAACCATGTTTAAGCTGCTGGGGATTGCCAAGGGGGACCAAAAGGCCATCATGGATTATATGGTGTCCATGTATCGGTTTTTCGATGCGCCGGCCGTGGTCATCATTGCCGTGGACAAGGTGCTGCAACTTTCCTATCCCCTCATCGACATAGGCGCCCTACTTCAAACCATTGCGCTGGCCGCCCTGGAATTTGATCTGGGCACTTGTATCATGCGGGCCATCGCAGACTATCCGGAACAGGTCAGAGAGATCGTCGGTATTCCCGAGTCCAAGCATGTTATCATCGGCATGACCATGGGTTATCCGGACTGGGACCATCCCATCAATAAGTTCCAAAGCGAACGGGAAGCCCTGGCGGATCTGTTGACGGTTGTTGAATAATTTATAATCGACACGATTCCCAGCTCTTGACATCTAAGAAACGGAGGTGAATCATGGACGCCAAAGAGGTAAACGAGAAACTGACCTATTATTTTCGCCCGCTCAGCTTCCCCGTGGCCGTCAAGCTTCTGACCGCGGCGGACAAGCTTCCCGAAAAGGTAAAGGTTCCCTCCCGGGACTTCGGCCACAAGATCATGACCTGCCAGGCCACTGCCATGGCCCGGCGCCACGGCATCTCCGTGGCCGTGGGGCCTGACGACGTGAAATGCGCGCCTTCGGCCATCGGATTGGGCATGGTGGACCCGAATACGCTTGAAAAACCTGAAGGCCCGGAAGCGGTGAGCAAAACGCTGGAGTTGGGAAAATATACCTATGTTGTGTACTCGCCCCTCCATTCTGCCCGGTTCGAACCCGATGTTCTGGTGGTTTACGGTAATTCGGCCCAGATCATGCGCATGGTGCAGGCTTTTACCATTCCCGGCAAGTCCGTTAAGACCGTGGCCACGGCCCTGGCGGACTGCGTGGACATCGCCTACCTGGTGGAAGACCCTGCGCCCTATATGATCCTGCCCAGCGGCGGGGATCGGCTATTCGGCACCGCCCAGGACTTTGAAATGATCTTCGCCCTGCCCTGGTCCATGCTCGAGGAATGCCTGAACGGGCTGGAGATGACCCATAAGCTGGGCTTCCGATACCCGGTCGTATCGTATCTGCGCTACGAACCTCAGCTTCCGCCGTTCCTGGATCTGGATGGCATGAGGAAGTAGGCGTGGCGCTTCACTCACTAGATTAACGCAGACGGAAAACATATCTCACCACAGAGCCCATATACCAGAGGTCGGAGGTCAGTACAGCGAATAGCCTTCGGCGCTACCGGTAGACACAATGCTACGCCCTGATATGGGGCGTAAAAGATATCTCTCACCCCCCGTCGCTAAAGCTATGGCGCGGCAGGCAGAGCCCATATACCAGAGGTCGGACCCGGCGTCGCCTTCGGCTATGCCGTGGCAAGGGTCAGAAATCAGAAGTCAGAGAGATCGATGAAACCCTCGCGGAGCGAGGGCCAGCGCGCATGCACTGGTGTGGATGAGGATGCATAATTGAAAAAATT
>JAFDKD010000333.1 GCA_019307165.1 Deltaproteobacteria bacterium
CCGGTCAACTGCGCGGCCCTCCCGGAAGGCATGCTGGAAAGCGAGCTTTTCGGCCATGTGAAAGGGGCATTCACAGGCGCCGTGCGGGACAAGAAGGGCCGCTTCGAACTGGCGGACGGCGGCACTCTGTTTCTGGACGAGGTGGCGGAACTCCCCATGAATGTCCAGGCAAAACTCTTGAGAGTGCTTCAGGAAGGGACTTTCGACCGTGTGGGAGGGGAAAAGCCTGTTTCAGCGGATGTGCGTCTTATCAGCGCCACCAATCGCGACCTGAAGCAGGAGACGGATGCAGGCAGGTTCAGGAAGGACCTCTACTACAGGGTAAATGTGGTCCCCATTCATTTGCCGCCGCTGCGTGAAAGAGGGGGGGACATCGACCTTCTGCTGTCGTATTTTCTGGATGAGGCGAGAGCCGAGGGACAGGCGTCTTCGGGCCTGTCCCGGGAAGCCCTGTCCGTCATGAAGCGTTATGGCTGGCCCGGGAATGTGCGGGAGCTTCAGAGCGCCGTCCGTTTCGCCCTGGTAAGATCGCGTGGCCGTGTCATCAGGCCCGCCCACCTGCCCTTGGAACTCAGAGAATTCGGCAAACGTAAAGGTACAAGAGGGCCGGCCCCCAAGCTGGATGATGAAAGCGTGAAAACGGCCCTGGAAAAAACCGGCGGGAACAAGGCCAAGGCGGCCAGAATTCTGGGGGTGGGCCGGGCCACGCTTTACCGGCACCTCAAAGATGCTTCAAGTGTCTCGTGATACACTTCTGTATCGAAATTTAAATTGAGACACTTAATTCCGGCTGAGAATCCCGACCCCCGGTCGGTTGGCTTGCTCCGGGTGAAGGTTGAGGTACAGGTTAAGAGAGGCAACACTTTAATAAGATTGTGATTCTCAAACTGAACCTCAACACTGAACTGATCTTTCTTCTCAACCATAGCCTTAATCTTAACCTCGACCTCAACCTATCTTTTTTCTCACTTATGCCTCACGGTGTCTCAGGTTTCTTTGATCTTTCCAGCTGAATTACACTTCTGATTTAATTTAAAGTAATTTTATATTATGTAAAATATGGTTAAGTTGGTGCTTGGCGATTCTGGCACGAAATGTGAATTAACCAAACCATCAAACAGCAAGTTCAACGTGGGAGAGGACATGAAGGCCTGTGACGAAAGCGTAAAGAGGACCATCGAGTTGACCCGGCGCATGCTCGACCTTGCCGATGAAGGCGATTCGGTAAGAGAGGATACGGGTTGCGGGGTACTTTTCGGAGTGTTGCGCGATTCCGCTTACAGGGTAAGACGGTTGGCAGAGACCGAGAGGGAAGCCCACAAGAACAAAGGTTGGTGGAAAGAATCGGAATAGGGTGACAGACAAACCTG
Source organism: Deltaproteobacteria bacterium (assembly GCA_019307165.1). Classification (GTDB taxonomy): domain Bacteria; phylum Desulfobacterota; class DSM-4660; order Desulfatiglandales; family Desulfatiglandaceae; genus JAFDKD01. The sequence goes on from JAFDKD010000333.1 coordinate 1,371, forward strand.
AGGAAACACTAATAGAAAGGAGTTATTGACATGAGTAAATCGGAAAATAATCTGAAAGAGGCATTTGCAGGCGAATCTCAGGCTAACAGGCGATACCTCGCGTTTGCCAAGCAAGCGGACAAGGAGGGATACCCTCAGGCAGCCAAATTGTTCCGGGCGGCCGCCGAGGCGGAAACCGTGCATGCCCACGCGCACCTCAGGACCCTTGGCGGCGTTAACAGCACGGCCGACAACCTGAAAGAAGCCGTTGCGGGCGAGACGCACGAGTTCAAGAACATGTATCCCGCCATGATCGAGGAGGCCAAGGAAGAGGGGAACAAGGCGGCTGAGCGGTCCTTCACATATGCCAACGCGGTGGAAGAAGTCCACGCGGGCCTTTATCAGAAGACCCTGGACAGCCTGGACAGCCCGGTCGATGTGGACTGCTACTATGTGTGTTCCATCTGCGGGTACACGATTGCCGACACCGCTCCTGAAAAGTGCCCCGTGTGCGGCGCTGTTGCCAAGGCATTTATGAAAGTAGACTAGTTTCCATCCGGAAATGGCCCTTTTTCACAATTGCGGAATGGGAGAATCTAAAGAGTTGTAACCCGACGGAGGTTAAACAATGAATAAGGTTTTGGTTGCATATGCCAGCAGGACCGGCAAGACCGAGAAGATGGCGGAATATATCGCCGAAGGCGTTCGATTTTTCGGCAACGAAGCGGTGCTGAAAAAAATATCGGATGTGAAATCGGAAAAAGACCTGGAAGGATATGACGGTTATGTATTCGGTTGCCCCACATACCACCGCGACATGACAGCGGGCATGAAAACGTTTTTGTTCCAGGCGGAAAAGGTGAACCTGCTGGGAAAGATGGGCGGCGCCTTCGGGTCCTATACGCACAGCGGCGAATCGGCTCAGATGGTTTTCGACACCATGGAGTTCGTATTCAAAATGGACATGGTGGACTTGGGCGCCCTGAACTTGAAAGAGGCCGTGGTGGAGACGGATGAAGGGATGCGCGCCGGGCAGGACTACGGTAAAGCGGTGGGCGGGAAATTCAGAAATTGAGTCGAACGGCGGCAGGGTCTCCGGGCTCCGACAGGTCCCCGGGGTTCCTTGCTCATAAACCGAAGGCTTGGAGGAATATGACATGGCGGCACCCGAAGACATGTGGCAGTGCCAGACCACCAATTGCGGATACATTTACAATCCGGATAAAGGAGACCGTAAGGGGAAGATCCCGAAAGGCACCCGGTTCGAGGACCTGCCCGACGATTGGAAGTGCCCTGTTTGCGGCGCCAGCAAGAAGGCGTTCAAACCTCTTGCCGGGCCGGGTTCCGCGGCCGGAACTTAAGAGGTAGTCAAATGGCCGGCAATGAATGGAAAAAAATTCATGAATATCGATGCCCTTGCGGGTATGTCTATGATCCTGAAAAAGGGTGCAAAGAACGGGGATGCGAACCTGGGACACCCTTTGACGATCTGCCGGATCAGTTGACGTGTCCGCGTTGTCAGCGTGCCAAGGTCCACTTCAGGGAAAAAAAGTACTCGATCCCGGTCGGGTCATAAGTCCGGCGGGCAGACCGACTGCCACATAAAATGCTTGACAGCCTTGGCCCAGGATTTATTTTTAACCCATAAAACCGACTTGAACTTTGGTGTGAGCGGGCTTTGGACGGGAAACGAAACTACAGAATGACCCATCAGCGTCAGGTGATACTGGACGCGGTGAAAAGCAGCAAGGGTCACCCCACGGCTGATGAGATCTACGAGAAGGTCCGAAAGATATTGCCGCGCGTCAGTATGGGGACGGTTTATCGAAACCTGGATATCCTCTCGACGACAGGTTTTATTAAAAAACTGGAACCGGGTCACCCCCAGATGCATTTTGAGTGCGAAACGAGCGACCATTACCACCTGATTTGCGAGCGTTGCGGCGCGATTGAAGACATCCCCGCCGAAAGCTCGGACAATCCAATGGAGAAATTGGAAAGCGCGCTTGGCAATCTCACGAAATACGGGATTTTCGGGCATAAACTGGAGTTTTTCGGGCTTTGCCGGAAATGTTTAAGAGAAGGCGCTGAATTGCCGCATGAACTTCCACGGAAACAGACGGTTAAGGAAGAAGAGAAATAGCGGATAGAGTTGAACTCATTAGAAAAGGAGCACGGCATGGAAGAGCGTAGCGGTATTTTTACCGTAAGGGGTAATCCATTAACCCTCCTGGGCCGGGAGTTGAAAGTGGGGGAGCCGGCGCCGGACGTCGAGGTGCTGAACAACGACCTGGCGCCCGTGAAGATATCGTCCTACAGGGGAAAGGTCTGCGTTATCTCCACCGTACCGTCCCTGGACACGCCCGTATGCGATATGGAGACGCGGCGGTTCAATGAGGAGGCGACCAGGCTGGGGGAGGACGTAACCGTTCTGACCGTCAGCATGGACCTGCCCTTTGCCCAGAAACGATGGTGCGGCGCGGCGGGCGTAGATAATGTGACGACCTTGTCGGATCACCGTGAGGCCGCGCTGGGCGAGGCTTACGGCGTACTGATTAAAGAGTTGCGGCTGCTGGCCAGGGCCGTGTTCGTTCTGGATAAGGAAGGGGTGGTCCGATATGTCCAGCTGGTAAATGAGATGACCGAGGAGCCCGATTACGGCGCAGTGCTGGAGGCCGTTGGCGGGTTGTTGTCCTGAACGTTCAAATTCATTAATTCGACGGTAATATCGGCAAAACATCCATAAAAACGTTTCAAAAAAAGAGGAGGTAGAAACATGCCGGAAAAACTGGAAGTGTACAAATGTGAAAAGTGTGGAAACATCGTGGAAGTGGTCAACGCCGGCGGCGGCGAACTGGTATGCTGCGGCGAGCCCATGAAGCTCATGAAGGAAAACACGGTTGACGCTGCCAAGGAAAAGCACGTACCGGTGGTGGAAAAGACCGCTGACGGATTCAAGGTGAAAGTGGGCGAGGTGGCCCATCCCATGGAGGAAAAACACTACATCCAGTGGGTTGAGCTGATCGTGGATGGAAAGGCCTACCTGCAGTTCTTGAATCCCGGCGAGGCCCCGGAAGCCACGTTCTGCGTCCCGGGCGATACGGCTACGGCGCGGGAATACTGCACTCTCCACGGTCTGTGGAAAGGATAAGCGCCATGATGAGCGAAAAAATACAACAGGCTTTGAACGATCAGACCAAAGGGGGCATGTTCATGATGGACCGTGAATTGGGTCAGAGAACGTTTAACCAGCCGACTGAGACCTAGAAAGGAGATGCCGATCATGGGTGACTGGAAATGCAGCAAGTGCGGGTACGCGCTCAAGGCGGACACACCGCCTGAAACGTGCCCGTCCTGTAAAGAAAAGTGCGAGTTCGTGG